>NZ_JBJIAA010000003.1:179238-311991 GCF_045310695.1 Clostridium neuense | reverse complement strand
ATAAAAATATATTTAAAAATAAAAAAAATTTGGATTTTTATAAAATCCAAATTTTTTTCTTAAGTTGATGACATTGTCCGCCCAAACCCCCATATGTTTACTCATTTATATATATTTTCACTTTGCTTTGTAGGGTGTTTATGGCGGATTCATAGGAGGTTTTGTCTTGAAAATAAGGGGTTAAGCATTCCATCATTAAATTATTAACTGAATCATCTATTATTGTCCCTTTTTCAACATTATTTGTTACTTTATTCACATAATTTTGAAAATCGCTTGATAGTGGCTTTTGAACTACTGTATCATTCTTGTCGTACTCATAGCTTTTTCCGATCTCACTTTTATATTCGTCTTCAAATTCTTTAACAACCTTATTATTTACAGGTATATATGATGTTTGCCTACAAGCTTTAGACTGTACCTCCGTGGACAAAGCACATTTTATAAAGTTATATGCTGCCTCTTTATTTTTTGAGTTTTTATTGATTGCCATGCTTTCAGAAACAATTCCAACTACCTTATCCCCTCCCTCTAGCATTGGCATATTATTAATACATGATGTTTCTTTTGTTATTCCATTTATCAATGATTCTGATGATAAAAAATCCTTAAAGCTATCCATTCTATCATTTGAAAATAGTGCTGCTCCGCTTTTTAACGCTTGAAGTCCTTCTTCCCCGCTACTTCCTTCTCCTTCCGCTTTTTTTGCAGATGCCTTATAAATTTTTTTATAATCCTCTATTAACTCCTTAAATTCAGGTTTATCAAAATATACCTTTTTATTTTCATAATCAATAAATTGATATCCACTGCCAGCCAGGAAATCACTCAAATTCATATTACCAACCGGATCTGCTCCTCCAACTGCTGCAAATAATTTTCTGCCTCCATTTAAATTACCTGCCTCTACAGCTTTTATAAAATCTTTTTCTGAGGAATCTGCCTTTAGGTTTATACGATTACTATTTAAAAGCTCCTTGGTAGTTGCATATTGGTTTACATAATAATCAAGTGGCATCAAAGTTAATTTGCCATTATACATACCTGCATTTATGATTTTATTGTTATAGTCTTCTTTATTAAACGATTTATCTTTATCTATAAGCGTCTTTAAATCCTGAAGCATCCCAGATCTTTGAAGTTTTTTTGCATCGCTTGAAGTCAAATATAATACATCTGGTCCTTTTCCAGCTAAAGTATCACTAAGCAAAGTTTTTTCATATTTTTCAATATTATTAACATCAAATAGTACCTTTTTAATTTTTATATTTGGATATTTTTTTTGAAATTCATCTAAAGTATCTTGAAGCCCATTACTAACACGACTATCGGTTCCTACAGCATATATTTTCAAAGTGTTTGAAGTCTCAACATCTGCATTTTTTTTATGGATCATTGGATATATTCCTGCTAATACAAAAACAACCACTAAAAAAGCAATAATTACTATTTTTCTTTTAAATAACCTCAACTTCATGACCTTCCCTCCATTTATTATTTGAAATTACTTTTATAATTTTAAAACTTTTAATTTAAGATATCTTTAAATAAAGCTTAAGAACTATAAAGAAAAAAAATGCGAAGTAACAATGCTTCGTCGCATTAAAAAAATCCTATAAATCTAAGACTCAAAAATCATAACATACTAATATATTTCAATAACTCGCTGAGAAAATGCTCAAACAAATTGAAATATCTAAGTATTTTATGATTTTTAAGTCAAGATTTATTAGGATTTTTTTAAACTGTTCCTTCATCATTGTTACTTCGCTCCCACCGTAGGTGCAAGGAAAAAATCCCTCCGTACCTACGGAATTTTAGGCATGAATCTCTGTAATCAATTAAATTTTCACACAATATATTATTTTTAATTTCTATTGATTAATCATGTCTACAGCGAGTTATTGAAAGATCTTAATATTTTAAAAATATGACGCTTAGATTTATTAATTTTATTTAATATTCTAAGATGGTGTTACTTCTCATTTTTTATAAAACATAAGCAAAAACTTACTATATTCACCTTGCTTACTTTGAACTGTAACTTTTCCACCGTGCAATTCCATTACATGTTTAACATATGCAAGACCTATACCTGTACTTACTCTACTATTAGTTCCATAGTATGGTTTAAATATTTCTTCCATTTTATTTTTCTCTACTCCAATACCATTATCCCATACTTCAATAACAGCTTTACTATCATCTTCCCATACTTCTACAACTATTTTATTATCTTGCTTGTTTTTATCTACAAACTTTATAGCATTATCCATGAGATTAATGACACATCTTTCTATCCACATTTCTTTTCCTTTAATTAAATTTACTCCATCTTCTGGCAATTTAAGTTCTATATTTTTAAAGATTTCTAAGTACTCATCAACTACCTTTGCACAAATCAAAGCTAAATCTACCTTTTCATTGCTGTCACATAACTTAGATGTTGACATTGCCAAAATATCGTTTGTAACCCCAGTAAGCTTATCAATATATGAAGTTATTTCCTTCGTATCCTCACCCATTTCAATTTTTCCTCTTAAAACAGCTAGGGAATTTCTAAGTTCATGGGAAGCATAGGAATTTAATCTCTGCAAGTTTTCATAAGATTTCTTCACTTTACCCATAGCTTCATTATAAGCAAAAGTTAAATCATATATTTCATCCTTCACTTCTGGCATATCAATAAGCTTTATACCTTTAAATTCACCTTGCTCTTTCACCTTTCCTGTAAATTCGAGCAAAGGCTTTAAAGCAAAAATTGCATATTTTTTACTTAAAATAAAATTAATTATTATAACCATTAATATTAATATAGCAGCTATATAAACAGCTCTTCCATAAAGTATGTGCAAGATTTCCTTTTCAAATTCTACTAAATTCTTTTCAAATGCACTATCCCTATAATTTGTACCATAATACCTTTTCAATGTTTTTGAGCCTATTACATTGTCATACTTATCCGTTACTATCTCTATTTTCCCACTATTGTGTTTTCTTAAAAAATCTTTAAGTGAAATTTTATTTTTCAAATACATTTTCGAATTAGTTATATGATCCCTCTGTAAATTTTCTCTTAATGCATCATCAGAGAATATATCCGAATTAATAACATTATTTTTTTCATCAAATATAGTACTTAAATAGTTTTTTGTATACTTTTGCTGTGTATTTCCTTTTTTTATTTTATATACGCTCAAAATTCCACCATCAACCTTTGCCCAACCTACTATCGAACCATCTTTATCAGTATCCTCTTTAATTGGATTCCTTTGGAGAACACCATTTCCTGAAGTTGCATATACATAATTTTTTGTGCTTTTAAAATTTGAATACGGAAATTTATCTTTCATAGTACTATTTTCTGCCATGTTTTGTATTACAGGTTCTATATTAGCATAAGCATTAAAAATTACATAAAATAAAACTGCACACATAACAATAAAAAATATTGTAAGAAGACTGTATAAAAGTGCTATCCTACTCTTTATTTTTAACATATTTTATATCCCTTTCCCTTTAAGGTTTGAATTAAGCTTTCTCCATTTTCAAGTTTAAGTTTTCTTCTTAAGTTTGCAATGTGAACTCTTATTACATTAGAAAACTGGCTGTCATCGCTGCCCCATACATGCTCTATAATTTCTTCTGCTGATACTATATTGGGATAATTATAGCAAAGAAGTTCAAGTATATCGTACTCCCTTGCGGTTAATTCAATTTCATTGCCTTGCAGCTTTACTAATTTCGCCTTAGTATTTACATAAAGTTCTCTTATACTAATTTCATTTGATGGCTTATTATAATTTCTCCTAATAAGTGCATGAAGTCTTGCTCTTAATTCTTTAAACTCAAAGGGTTTTCCTAAATAATCATCTGCTCCACTATCAAGCCCTAAAACTCTATCATCTGTATCCGTCCTAGCCGTAAGCATAAGCACTGGGGTATCTACTCCTTTGCTTCTAATATTTTTGCAAACATTAATACCATCCAGTTTAGGCAAATTTATGTCCAAAATAATAGCATCATACTCATTTATTTCTGCATTATATAAACCCTCTTCACCATCATAAGAAATATCACAGGTATAGTCATAATTTTTCAAACCTTTCTTTAATACCTCACATAAATCTGCATCATCTTCCACTATTAATAAATGCAATAACAACACCAACCTTCTAAAAACATACAATTATTTTAATTTTATCATAGACAATGTTAAGACAACGTTAATAGCGTCCATAGATTTTTACACCTCAAATCTACAGACGCTCATACTCATTAACTTATTTTTTCGTAAGAAATTCTACTATTGCATCAGATAAGTTATTTGCCAAATTTCCCAATATTCCATCATTTAACAATCTTGCTCTATCACTATCATTGGTTAAGTACCCACATTCAACTAAAGTGCAGGGATATTTACTTAACCTAAGTACTCTAAGTCTATCCTTAATTGCTCCATCATCTAGCCAACCATCCTTATGGGTTGTATGCTTTAACACCAGATTTGCTAGTCTAATTCTTTCATTTGTCTGTAGTCCATTTTCATCATAATAATAAGCCCCTATTCCTTTATAGCTATTAGGATTTTTTTCCATGGCATTTAGGTGAATGGACATAAATACATCCGGCTTATTTTTATTAACAAAATCCGCTATATCGTTAAGTGCTTGCCCCGCATCTGTATCTCTAGTAAGAATAACTTTAACACCATTATACTCCAAATCACTTCTCACAAGCTTTGCTATTTTTAGTGTTATATTTTTCTCATAATAATTACCGAAAATCTCCCCTGGATCAGAGCCCCCATGCCCTGGATTAAGTACAGCTTTATATTTAAAAGGCTTTTTCACTTTACTCACTAGTACAACAACCTGATTAGTACTATTTTTATTATTTAAATAAACAAAATTGTTATCTTTATATTTCGTTTTCATAACCAAGTTGTATTTTCCATTATTTGTAGTTAAATATATGTCCTTTAAATTACTGCTGCTAATGCTAGAGTTTAATTTAAGTACTGTATTTTTATCGAAAACGACCTCTAAATAACCGTTCTTTTGACTGGATGGTATATTGTTAAGTGTGTTTGGAACAGTTATTGTATATCTTTTAAATAACTTATTTTCTTCTATAATTATATTACCGTTTTTATCTTTAGTCATTTTCACAATATTGTGTTTCCCTTGTATTGAATCTCCGTAGACTACCTCAGCAGTCTTTTTAGTTGATTTAACACCCTTAATTGAAATAACCAAAGTTAAAAGCATAAGCAAACCAAGCATAAAGGTTGCTATAACTATACAATTTTTTTTCAAACCGTTACCACTAATTTTTAAGTTCATATTTTATTCCCCTTATGCCGTTATTATTTCCCAAAGTATAATTTAAATATTTATTTTATGCTTTATATTTTTTATTATATTATATATTTTCAATAAAAAAAAGCATTTAACTTTAATAATACAAATGATTTACAATTATATTACTTTAAATTAAATGCTCACTTAAATTAATTTTATAAATCCCTTTTTTCATAAAAGTTAATTGATAAATTCAAAGATATGCTTAAAATTAAAAACAGTATAATAGCAGTAGCTGAAGTCATAATCCATTTAGGTTCCTTACTAAAATAAGTTAGTATCTTATAGGTACTTACGCTGCCAACTACTTTTACAAATATAATTGGCAGAGCAATAATAGCAATATTTACAAGCAAAAATATCCCTCTTACCTTCATATATTGACATTTAAAATACGCAGGAAAATAAGTAGCTATGAGTAATACACTGCTTATTGCACAGGATTCAATTATACTTTTAGTTCCCAATAATTTATTATATAAACCTATATTAGCCATGCCACTTGCCGCATTAGAAGTCCCATTAATTTTAAACAGGTTTGTACATATTAATGTTATGGCTACTCCTATAATAAAAAACACTACAGCTTCAATGTATTTTGCAATTACTACATCCTTTTTTCTTATGGGTAAGCTATTAAACATTACATTTACAGTATATCTATAATCATAAAAAGAACTATCATCCACAAGTATAAACATAGAAGTAAGCGGCATTAAAATATAAAGAATTGTTAAAACTTTAGAATGAACTATATTAATTACCAAACAAATTGTAAGACAAATCATAAAAGCTGATATAATTTTTCTCTTACTTAAAATAATATCTTTAAAAATTAAATTTAACATATCAACCCTCCATTAGTTTTTGTTTTTGCCTTTTATTTTGTAATATATATCTATAAAACTAATTAACGCTAGCATTAAAAACATAAACGCTATTTTTTTTCTAATAATAAAATCTATAATATTTGATAATGACATTTTTATCCCTTCCTTACAATAAATTCACTTTAAAATTCCCTATTAATATAAATTTTTAACGATATAAATATAGATACTGCTACTATTATAATTGAAGAAACTAAACTTGATATAGCCATTGTTAATTTAAAATGAGGTCTTGAAAAAAAACTTATTATAGAGCTTACTCCAGTACCATTATCTACAAAAGTAAATATCATGATTACAAAAAGCAAAGCAAAGAACTCAATTAACTGTAAAATTGTGCTGAACCCCCTAGTTTTCGTATATCCAAATAATAAATATATTGGAACGTATATAGAAACATAAAATGCAATAAATACAATGCATATTGCTATATCTTCTATATTTATAAATCTATTAATATGACTAAAACCAGATAATTTAATTACAGTTGAAAAAACTATGTTTGTAATAATTGAAAAGCATAAAAAAATTAAAGCAGATAAATATTTACTAAGAACAACTTCCCTTCCATTTACAGGCAAACTGTTAATTAGTACATCCACATTGTTTTTCTCACCTAAACCGTAACTAGCTAAAAGAGTTCCCAAGGTCATAATAACAGGTATACCAATATAAACCGCCGATGCTCCCAAGAATTGTAAGAGAGCAATACAAATAATAAAACAAATAGCTTGTTTAATTAAGCCCCTATTTATAAGAAGAAAGTCCTTTACAATTAAGTTAAGCATCTTATCTCCCCCTAACAGTGTAAACCATAATATCTTCTAAGCTTGCTTTCTCGATGTTAATATTTTCTCCAAGTAAACTTTTAACTTTCTCTTCATCGCCTGTTAACCCATTAAAACCAAAGGAATTTTGCCTTATTCCAAGGAATGCCTTTTTCGTAGCCTCATTTATGAGTGAATTATCACCCTTTACAATTTTATATTTTTCTAATATACTTTCCTTTGAATCTGAAAAAACTATTTCCCCAGCATTTATAAAGGTAATATAATCAGCTATTTTTTCTAAATCTGTTGTTATATGCGTGGAAAAAAATACGCTTTTATTTTCATCTTGAATTATAGAACTAAGAATCTCAAGAAGTTCACTTCTAAATACAGGATCCAATCCTGAAGTTGGCTCGTCCATTATAATAAGCTCTGCTTCATGTGAAAGTGCTATTGCAAGCGAATATTTTATTTTCATTCCTTTTGATAAATCTTTAATTTTCTTATTCTTAGGCAAATTAAAATCAGCTATGTATTTATTAAAAGCAGCATCATCCCATCTCTTATAAAATCTAGCTATTATATTTTTCATAGCAATTAAACTCAAATCCTCATAGCAATAAGTTTCATCATATACAAAACCTATCTTTTCTTTAACATCTTTTTCATTCCTTATATTATCTAAGCCAAAAACTTTTATTTCGCCAGAACTCCTATTAATAAGATTCATAATAAGTTTTATCGTTGTAGTTTTACCTGCACCATTTTGTCCTATAAAGCCCATTATGTATCCTCTCTCAAGTTTAAAATTCACATTTTTCAAAGAAAACCCATCATAATCCTTACTTAAATTATTAACTTCTAAGATATTTTCCACATCAATCACCTAACCTTATTTATTATCTTCATACAAAACCTCAAGCATTTCTTTTAAATCTTCCACTGATAAATTTACAGCTTTACTTTCATCAATAGCTTCCAATAATTTATCCTCAATAACTTTTATTTTCTTTTCTCTTAGGAGCTCTTTATTTTGAACTGCCACATATGAACCTCTTCCAGGAACAGTTTCTATAAAATTTTCTCTTTCAAGTTCCTCATATGCTCTTTTTGTTGTAATAACACTTATTCCAAGTTCTTTAGCTAAGCTTCTTATTGAAGGAAGAAGCTCACCTTCCCTTAAAGTCCCATCAAAAATATAATTTTTTATTTGCTTTATAATTTGCTCATATATTGGTTCACTAGATGAATTTAAAATAATTATATTCATTCATAATTCTCCTTTACAAAAGAGTATACATCGTATATACACTATATATACACCTTATACCCATTTTATAAATATGTCAATATGACTATCTGTTAAATTTTTAATTATGTTATTATACTGAATTTAAAATATAATTGGCAAATATGTACAATATAGTAAATTTAACTTACCATATTGTAATATTATAATCCAATACTAAAAATTTTTGTTTTCTTTTTAACAATTTTGGATTATAATAAGCGTGTAGAGAGAAATTTATTTAATATAGTATTTTCTCAAAAAAAATATATATGAAAATATATAATTTTGGAGGTATATACATGTTAGTATCAGCAAAAGAAATGGTTAAAAAAGCTAGAGAAGGTAAATATGCTGTTGGTCAATTCAATATCAACAACTTAGAATGGACTAAAGCAATACTATTAACAGCTCAAGAAAACAATTCTCCTGTAATCTTAGGTGTTTCAGAAGGTGCAGGAAAATATATGGGTGGATATCATGCTGTTGTTGGAATGGTTAATGGATTAATGAAAGATTTAAACATAACTGTTCCAGTTGCACTACACTTAGATCATGGTAGCTATGAAGGAGCTTTCAAAACAATTGAAGCTGGATTTTCTTCAGTAATGTTCGATGGTTCTCATTATGGAATAGAAGAAAACATTGAAAAAACTAAAGAAGTTATAAAAGCTGCTAGAGCAAAAGGACTTTCTGTTGAAGCAGAAGTTGGAGCTATCGGCGGTGAAGAAGATGGCGTTATTGGCGGCGGAGAAGTTGCAGATCCTGCTGAATGTAAGCAAATAGCTGATTTAGGTGTTGACATACTTGCTGCTGGAATAGGTAACATCCACGGTGTATATCCAGCAAACTGGAAAGGCTTAAACTTTGAAGTTTTAGCTAAAATAGAAAAAACTGTAGGTGACATGCCATTAGTTTTACATGGTGGTACTGGAATTCCTGATGATATGATTAAAAAAGCTATATCACTTGGAGTTGCAAAAATAAATGTTAATACTGAATGCCAGTTAGTATTTGCAGAAGCTACTCGTAAGTACATTGAAGCTGGAAAAGATAAACAAGGAAAAGGCTTTGACCCTCGTAAACTATTAGCTCCTGGATTTGAAGCTATCAAAGCTAAAGTTAAAGAAAAGATGGTATTGTTTGGTTCAGTAAACAGAGCATAATCAATAGCAATAAAAAAAGAGGGAAGAATTGTTATTCTTCTCTCTTTTTTTATTTTTTAGGAGGACAAAAGCATGAATTTACTTTCTTTATTTTCCGACAAAAAGTTTTTTAAATCCGCCGTAACCTTAGCACTTCCTATAGCTCTTCAAAACCTTATTTTGTCTTCACTCAACCTAGTTGACAACATAATTATAGGTGGACTTGGTGATACTGCCGTTGCAAGTGTTGGACTTGCCAATCAATATTTTTTCCTATTGAATCTTGTTTTATTTGGATTAGTAAGCGGAGCATCAATCTTTACATCTCAATACTGGGGAAAAAGGGACACTGCTAATATAAAAAGAGTACTTGGCCTTTGCCTAATAACTTCTATAGTCGTTTCTGGAATATTCACAATAGGTGCCCTTGTTGTTCCAAACTATATAATTGGAATTTTTTCTGGAGACAAAAATGTAGTACATATTGGTGGAAATTATCTTAGGATAATATGTTTTAGTTACATAGTTACAGGTATTTCATTTACTTACTCTGTTATTTTAAGAAGCATCGGACAAGTAAAAGCTCCAATGATTGTGAGTATAATTGCCCTTGCAATAAATACCTTTTTAAATTTCTCCTTAGTTTACGGAATAGGTTCTTTTCATGGCATAGGCGTATATGGTTCAGCTATTGCAACTTTAATAGCTCGTTTTATTGAATTTTCAATGATGATTTTCACTGTATATAAATTAAGATTTCCTATTGCAGGAAAGCTTAATGAATTATTTGATTTATCAGCAGCTTTCATAAAAAGATTCTTCAAAATAGCCACACCAGTTATTTTAAATGAAAGTATATGGGCTCTAGGTGTTACCGTTTACGCTGTAATATATGCTCATATGGGAACAGATGTAATAGCTGCCACAAACATTGCTGGTACTATAGATAGACTTTCAATGGTTATCTTCTTTGGATTTGGAAACGCTGCAGCAATAATGATAGGAAATAAAATAGGAGAAAAAAAGGAAAAGGAAGCTTATTTATACGCAAAGAGATTTATAATTGTAAATCCAATTATAGGTGCTTTTGTTGGAATAATTATTTATACAGGTGCCCCTCTTATACTAAATGTCTATAACGTTTCTCCAAATGTACATGAATATTCAAAACAAATCCTCCATGTAATTGGAATATTTTTATGGGTAAAGGTATTTAATTATACAAACGTGGTAGGAATTTTACGAAGCGGAGGCGATACAAAGTTTTGCTTATTTCTAGACATGGGTGGAATGTGGCTTGTAGGTGTACCTCTAGTAGCACTTTCTGGACTATACTGGCATTTACCTATAGGACAGGTTTATATCTTTGTATTTATGGAAGAAGTGTCAAAGCTAATAGTAGGTTTTCCTAGAATTCCTTCTAAAAAGTGGATCAACAACTTAGTAGCAAAATAAAAATAATACGAAGTAAGTGCATCACAGGATATTAAATAAAATTAATAAATCTAAGATAAAAAACTCTAAAAGTCTAAGAAGTTTCAATAACTCGCTAAAAAAATGCTCAGACAATTGAAACATCTAAGGCTTTTAAAGTTTTTTTACCTAAGATTTATAAAATTTTATTTAAATCATCCTGCAATACACTTACCTCGCATTACACAGTGTTTAAGGAAAATTTTTCTCCGTTTCTCTGCGAAAAATCCGTTGTAAACATGTTAATAAATACAGGTAATATATGGTATCAGTATTTAATTGATTACAAAGATTCAAGCCTAAAATTCCGTAGGAGCGAAGTAACAATGCTGAAGGAGCAGTTTAAAAAAATTCTAATAAAGCTTAACTTAAAAATCCTAAAGTACTTAGATATTTCAATCTGTTTGAGAATCCTTTCAGCGAGTAAACATACACGAGGTTTGGGCTTTGCCCATTATCCTTCTATACCTCAAGTAAGCACTCGCTTAGAATCACCACTTAGCTTTATAGAATTTTTTTAATGCGACGAAGCATTGTTATTTCACATTATTTTTAAATTGCAAATTATTCAATCTTTGTACTATTAACTTTAATATGATAAAATATTTATATGTATGCGAACTTATTAATAATTATCAAAAACAAAAGGAGATTTTACATGAATTACTTTTCATTTAGTGCTATTATAGTATATTTGATTATTTTACTTGCAATAGGCTATTATTCTTACAAAAAAACAAATGATATTTCAGACTATGTTCTTGGAGCTAGAAGCCTTGGACCTATGGTAACAGCATTATCTGCTGGTGCAAGTGACATGAGTGGATGGATGCTTATGGGACTCCCAGGTGCAGTCTATACAACAGGCCTTTCAAGTTTATGGCTTGGTGTTGGATTAACGACTGGAGCATATTTTAATTATCTTTTATTAGCTCCACGTTTTAGAGTTTATACAGAACTTGCAAATGACTCTGTAACTATTCCTGATTTTCTCGAAAACCGTTTTAAAGATAAATCAAATATGCTGAGACTTGTATCTGGAGTTATAATTTTAGTTTTCTTCACACTATATGTTTCTTCAGGCGTTGTAGCAGGCGGAAAGCTTTTTGAAAACATGTTTGGTCTAACATATACAACTGGTGTTGTAGTAACACTTTCTATTGTTGTACTTTATACATACTTTGGTGGATTTTTGGCCGTAAGCCTTACAGATTTTTTTCAAGGCTCACTTATGTTTGTTGTATTAGTTATGGTTCCTGTAGTAACGTATTTAAATCTAGGTTTAAGTCCTGAAACTTTTGTAACTAAAGTAAAACACATAGATCCTTCCCTATTTGATTTATTTAGAGGGACAAGTGTCGCATCGATTATAGGTTTCCTTGCCTGGGGACTTGGTTATTTCGGTCAACCTCATATCATTGTAAGATTTATGGCAATTAAATCAGCGAAAGAATTGAAATCTGCAAGAAGAATAGGTATAAGTTGGATGGCAATAGGTTTACTTGGAGCAATTTCAAGTGGACTTATAGGTTTAGTGTACTTTACCCAAAATAAAATACCTCTTAAAGACCCTGAAACAGTATTTCTGCGTTTAGGAGCAATTTTATTTCATCCTTTTATAACTGGAACTATACTGTCAGCAGTTTTAGCTGCAATTATGAGTACACTTTCTTCTCAACTTTTAGTATGCTCAAGTTCTATCACAAAGGATTTTTACCTTACCTTCTTTAATAAAGAAGCTTCTCAAAGAAAACAAGTTGTTATTAGCAGACTTGCTGTGGTTGGAGTTGCCGCTGTTGCAACAGTTTTTGCTTACTTGCCAAATAAGACTATTTTAAGCATAGTTGGTCAAGCTTGGGCAGGATTTGGCTCTGCATTTGGTCCTGTACTTTTAATTAGTCTATATTGGAAAAGGATGACTAAATGGGGTGCTTTGTCCGGTATGATTGTTGGAGGACTTACCGTTATAATATGGATAGTTTCTGGCCTATCAGCTTACCTATACGAAATGATTCCGGGATTTTCTTTATCACTTATATCAATAATAGTTGTAAGTAATTTAACCCAAAAATCTAAAGTAGATATTGATAGCGACTTTGAACTTATGAAGGAAAAATTAGCTAAGTAATAATACTTAGTCACATACACATATGCGAGGTTTGGGCGTAAGCTCAAGCCTCGTATTCTTAATTTATGATTACTTTTAATTTTTGCCTGTTGCTTAAGCAGTGCTTGCCTTTGGTTATAGAAGGATAATAAAAAAGCTCCTCTCACTCTGTACCTACAGAATTTTATGTAAAATAACATCTTCTGCAGCTATATCTCCACTTTTACATGTCTCCTACAACTGTAATCTCAATGCAATAGAAACCTTATATATAAATGTAAAACTATTCACTTGACAATTAAAATTATACAGTATACAATCTATCTAAATATTAATTTAATCTTTATATACATATATTATTGCTAATTTATCATAATAAAACTTTTAAATTGAAGTTTTTTTGAAAAATTATCAATATTTATATTAAGGGGGCTACCTAATGAATTATCTATCAGATACAGCAAAGAACTTTCCATCATCAGGGATCAGGAAAATGTTTGAACTAGCACAAAAATATGACAACCTTATAAACTTATCAGTTGGAGAACCTAACTTTCAAACACCTATACATATTAGAGATGCTGCAAAAAAAGCTCTTGATGAAGGCTATACTCATTATTGTCCTAATGCTGGTTTAAAGGAGCTTAGAGAAGTTATAGCTCAAAAGTACAACAAGCAACTTGGTGCAAGCTACACCTATGAAAATGTCATTATAACCGTTGGGGCATCTGAAGCACTTTTTCTATCCTTAGCTGCTACTTTAAATATCGATGATGAAGTCATAATTCCAGAACCTTATTATCCAAATTACGAAGGTCCAATAGCATTAAGCCATGGAAAAATAGTATTTGTTCATCTTGACAAAAATAACGATTTTAAGCTTAATCCTTATGACATAGAAAAAGCAATAACACCAAAAACAAAAGTAATAATACTCAATTCTCCAAACAATCCACTTGGGCGTTTTATTGAAGAAAATGATATAAAAAAAATATGTGAAATAGCCAAAAGACACAATTTGATAATATTATCTGATGAAGTTTATGATCATATAATGTTTGATGAAAACAAATTTTTTAGTCCTGCTCATCTTCAAGAAATGCAAGAACAAACTATTATTGTAAACAGCTTTTCAAAAACCTTTGCTATGACTGGCTGGAGAATAGGATTTCTTATTGCAAATAAAGAAATTGCCGCTGCAGCATCTAAACTCCAAGGAGGCGTCGTATCCTGTGTTCCTACCTTTATACAAAATGCTGCACTAACAGCTCTTGAAAGTCCTATGGACAGCAGTAATAAAATGGTTGAAGATTATTATAGAAGAAGAGATATATTAATAGATGGTCTTAATTCTATTGAAGGTATTAAATGTTTCAAATCAACATCTACCTTTTACGCTTTTGCTGACATAACAGCCTTTGGAAAAACTTCAGAAGAATTTTGCACAGAACTTCTCTTAAAAGCAAAAGTAGTTTGTGTTCCTGGCTCTGCTTTCGGTGAATCTGGAGAAGGATATATAAGGCTTTCCTTTGCTAACTCAGACGAGAACCTAAAAGAGGCAGTAAAAAGAATCCGAGAATTTATAAATAATGCAAAATAAGTGCATCACAGGATATTAAATAAAATTAACAAATCTAAGATAAAAAACTTTAAAAGTCTAAGAAGTTTCAATAACTCGCTGAAAAAATGCTCAGACAATTGAAACATCTAAGGCTTTTAAAGTTTTTTACCTAAGATTTATAAAATTTTATTTAAATCATCCTGCAATACACTTACCTCGCATTACACGGTGTTTAAGGAAAATTTTTCTCCGTTTCTCTGCGAAAAATTCGTTATAAACATGGTTAATAAATAAAGGTAATATATGGTGTAAAAATTTAATTGGTTACAAAGATTCACACCTAAAATTCCGGAGGTACGGAGGAATTTTTTCCTTGCACCACCGTAGAAGCAAAGTAACAATGCTGAAGGAACAGTTTAAAAAGCTCCTAACAAATCTTGGTAAAAGAATCACAAAATACTTAGATATTTCAATTGTCTGAGCTTCTTTTCAGCGAGTTATTGAAATATCTTAGGATTTTATGATTTTTTTGCCTTAGATTTATAGGAGTTTTTTAATGTGACAAAGCATTGTTACTTCGCATTATTTTAAAATATCGCTACCTTTTATACTTTCAATGGCTTTTAAAATGTGCTCTTCATCTTGAACAAGAGCCATTCTCACAAAGCCTTCTCCTTCATCTCCAAAACTACTGCCAGGAACTACAATAACTCCTGTCTTCTCCATTAAATCTATTGTAAATTTCATAGAAGACTCATATTTTGAAGGAATTTTTGCCCACACAAACATACTTCCTGCTGTCATATCAATCTTCCAGCCTATCTTATTTAACCCATTTATAAGTAAATTTCTTCTAGTCTCATAGGTATTCCTAACAATATCTATATAATCGCTTGGACTTGAAAGTGCTTTTATGGCAGCCTTTTGAAAGGGTAAAAACATACCATAATCAACATGTGATTTTAATGTTTTAAGCTGCTTTATCATATACTTGTTTCCCATAGCAAATGCAATTCTACAGCCTGGTATGCTATATGTTTTTGAAAAAGAATTGAACTCTATTCCAATATCCTTTGCACCTTCAATTTCAAGAAAGCTTCCACCCACTTTTCCATCAAATACAAGTTCACTATATGCATTATCATGAAGCACTGCTATATCGTATTTTTTTGCAAAGCAAACAAGTTCTTCATAGAACTCTCTAGGAGCTGTTGAAGCAGTTGGATTATTTGGATATGATACAACCATCATTTTAGCCTTTTTGGCTACGTTTTCATCTATTGCATCAAAATCTATCAAAAAATTATTCTTCTTAAGCAAAGGCATTTTATGTATTTTTGCGCCTGCAAGATATGGTCCAACAGAAAAAATAGGATATCCAGGATCTTGTGTTAAAACTATATCACCTGGATCAATCATAGATAAAGCTACCTCTGCAAATCCACTTTGAGATCCCAAAAGAGAAGTTACTTCATCTTTTTCAAGTTCAACCTTATATCTTTTTTTATACCAAGCAATAACAGCTAAGATTAACTCTTCGCTATCACTTATAGCATATTTATAATTTTCAATCTTGCCAGTTTCGTATTGAAGAACTTCTACAACCTTCTTATCTGGAGGTATGTCCGGAGTTCCAATACTAAAATCAATAACCTCTTTCCCACTTGCAATAAGCTCAAGCTTTTTATCATTAAGTTTTGTAAATATAGCCGAAGACAAAGCCTCCATTTTTCTAGAACAATTCATTTTGTTCCCCCCCAATATTTAAGAGAAACCAGTTGAGATGCTAAGTTATATCTACACTTAAGCTAACTCTTGGTTTCTCCCTAATCTGTAAACTTATTCTGCACTCTTAAGTGATTCCACCATGTCTATTTTATCAAATCTATTATACATTGCCAAATTTACAATAATAGAAAATACCATAGTAAGTAAAATAGAGTACACAAAATATATAGGATTAATTGTTCTTAAAAACATCATTACATCGGTTTCTGCTGTAACTACAACAAAATTTTGAATAAATATTCCAAAAAATATTCCTACTACACTTCCTATAGCTGTAAGTATTATATTTTCTCTGTATATATAAGCTGCAAGTTCATTGTTATAAAAGCCCAAAAGCTTTATAGTTGCAAGTTCCCTTCTTCTCTCGTTTATATTTATATTAGTTAAATTGTATATTACCACAAAAGCAAGAACGCCTGCTGCAGCTATTAATATAAGCACAACCGAATTTATGCTCTTCATACTCTTATTTGAATCAAATTGTACATTGTTCTTAAAGCTTACTGATCCCACCTCTTTAATCTTTGACAGAATTTTGGAGGTATTATTTTGAGAATTTGTAGAAGTACTCTTCAAGAGCCCATAGAAACTGTTGAATTTCACTTTTTCATTTGATATTTTTTCATAGTACTTAGGACTCATATAAATATAATGCTGTATATAGTGTTCAGTTACTCCAGATATTTGTGACTTAATAGTTTTACCATCAACTGTTATATCTAAAGTATCTCCAACTTTTTTGCCTGTAAGTTTTAAAAGTTTTTGTGTTACTATCACTCCATCATCAGAAAGTTTCAAATCTTTATTATTTCTGCTAAGACTTATATATTTATTTATATCGTCCTTATTTTCTGGAACTACTATATATGCATCCATATTACTTAACGATTTATTTTTAACAGTGACATTTTTAGAATAAGTAAATAATACTGACTTTATATTTGAGTCCTCTTTTGCACTGCTTTTTATCTTTTCCTTTTTTACACTATTAATTTCATCTTTCAAATTCACCTGCATATCGAACTTATAAATTTGACTAAATTGTTTCTCTACTGCACCTTTTATTCCACTTTTAAGCCCAAATCCTGTTATCATAAGCCCAGTACATGCTGCAATACCTATAACCGTCATAAAAAGTCTTTGCTTGTATCTAAATATATTTCTTGCTGTAACTTTTCTTGTAAACTTTAACCTGTTCCATATGAAGGTAACTCTTTCCAGTAATATTAATTTTCCTGCCTTAGGAGGCTTTGGTCTCATAAGTGATGCTGGAACCTCTCTTAACTCTTCCATTGTTGAAGCTACTGCTGCAATTGTAGTAAAAAATATAGCTATAATAGAAGCCTCAACAGCAAGCACAACATTAAATGGCGTTATAGCTTTTGGTATAGCATAAAGAGAACCATAAGCTGTAATTATAAGTGGTGGAAATAATCTAAATCCAAAGGAAATACCTACTAAGCTTCCAATTAAACTTGCTAATAATGAATATATAAGATAGTGTGATATTATTGCCTTCCTAGAATAGCCCAATGCTTTAAAGGTTCCAATTTCTATTCTATTTTCTTGAACCATTCTAGTCATAGTTGTAAGACTTACTAATGCCGCAACAAGAAAAAATATTAGTGGGAATGCTTTCCCTATATTATCTATTCTATTACTATCCTGCCTGTAACCTTCATATCCAATATTTTGACTTCTTCCAAGCACATAAAAATCTGGCTTTTTAATATCTTTTAACTTATCTTTATTGTCAGCTATATCTTCTTCAGCATCCTTAAATTTTTTATTTGCTTTAGCTTCCTCTTCCTTTAATTTTTTAGTATTATCATCAATTTCCCTTTGTCCAGTTTCAATTTTACTTCTAGCATCATCAAGCTTTGCCTGCCCATCTTTTTTTGAAGCTTCAAGCTGAAGTTCTGCATTTGATATCTTTGACTTGTTTGCTTCTATTTCTCTTTTTCCTGCTTCTAATCTAGCTTCACCATCATAAATAGCATTTTCATTTGCTGTAATTTGTTGTTTTCCACTATTTAATTGAGCTTCCTTGCTGTCAAAATTATTTTTAATTCCTTCAATATCAACATAACTTTTAATCTGTGGCAGCAGCCCATCGCTCTTTAATGCATTATACATATCATCAAAGCTTTTTCCATTTAAGTCTTTTTCGTAAATTGCATTTAAAGCATTATATTGATAATTATATACTGGATTGCTTGGATCATTCTGTAACTGCTTTTTAATATCCGATAGTTTATTCTTAACTGCACCATCTATTGAATTTGCTGCTTGGTTCTTTCCTAAACCTAGCTGCACCTCACCGTAATCTATTTGCTTTTTAGCTGCTTCAATACTACTCCTACCATTTTCCATATCTTTTGCTTTTGAATTTATTTCTTCCTCAGCAGTTTCAATTTGTTTTTCTCCATCTGATATTTGCTTTTGACCATCTGCTATCTTACTATTAAAAATAGCTTCATTTCTGCTAAGCTCATTTTTACCATCAGATATGTTCTTTTGAGCATCTGAAAGTTTTTTATATCCATCTTTAAACTTATCTTCTGCTTCCTTTTCAGCCTTCTTTAGCTTATCTTCAGCATTTTTTATTTTATCATTTGCATCATCAAATACTTCTTTATACCTTTCCTTATTTAGTTCCTTCCCAAGTTTTTTAAGAGAATTTTCTATACTACTATTAGCATCTTTATATTGATCGTTATAAAGTAGGCTATTTTTTGCTTCACTATTATTAGTAGTAACATATGCTTCTGTGTAAACTTCACTTTTAAAAACCCCTGGAAGTAAATAAATAAATCCTTTTACAGATCCATCTCCAACAGAACTAAGCTGCCTTTGAGCTGAAAGATATAATGGTGATTTAGCAGTTCCAACTATTTTAAATTCATCTTCCTTTAAACTATCTTTTATATTTGTGTCATTTCCAGATTTAATTATTATTTTATCGCCTATTTTAAACTTATTTTCCTTTAAAAATTTATCTTCAACTATAGCTTCCTTATCACTACTCGGCTTTCTTCCACTAGTTATAAGAATCTTATTCATATTTTCTTCTGGAAGAGAATTAACATTAACCACAAGAGAGTGTTTATCTTTCACTACTATACCATCTACTGACTTTGAACCATAAATACTTTTTATACCACTTAGATTTTTTATTTTGGATATATTATCTTTTGTTATTCCAAGGGTAGAAGTAAGTTTAAAATCCATAAAATTAGTTGAATTAAAGTAATAATCCCCAGACTTTTTCATATCAGGACTAGTTGCCCTAACTCCTGCATAAAAAGCTACACCAACTGCTATAATTATAACTATAGATAAAAATCTAGAAAGAGTCTTATATATATCTCTAAATAAATTCTTTAAAAATGTCTTCTTCATGATTACCACTCTATACTCTCTATAGAAACTGGATTAAGATTTTTCTTTACACTTTCTACTTTTCCACTTTTTACAGTTATTATTTTATCTGCAATTGGGGCTATTGCAGAGTTATGAGTTATAACTACTACTGTCATATTATATTCTCTTGATGTATCTGAGAGAAGTTTTAATATTGATTTTCCAGTATTGTAATCTAATGCACCTGTTGGTTCATCACATAAGAGAAGTTTTGGTTTTTTAGCTAATGCTCTAGCTATGGATACCCTTTGCTGTTCTCCTCCTGAAAGCTGTGCAGGAAAGTTTTTCATTCTATCTTCAAGTCCAACATTTTTTAGTACTTGTTTCGGATTAATTGAATCTTTACATATTTCAACTGCCAGTTCAACATTCTCAATTGCATTTAAGTTTTGAACCAAATTATAAAATTGAAATACAAATCCAATATCTTCACGCCTGTATTTTGTAAGCATTTTTTTGTTGTATTTGCTTATTTCACTGCCATCAACATATATGCTTCCACTAGTAACCTGATCCATTCCACCTAACAAATTTAATATTGTAGATTTTCCTGCACCACTTGCTCCAAGAACAATAACAAATTCACCTTTATCAATTGAAAAAGAAACATCATCTACTGCCTTGATTACAACTTCACCCATGGTATAAGTTTTTTTTACATTTTTTAATTCTATAAAACTACTCATTGCTCGCCTCCATTTTTGTGAACCATTGTTCTCTTTTAATTCAAATAAAAATTATATCTCCTCGCTTTCAACTTTATTTATGATATCACTGTAAAGTACTTCTATAAGCTTCAGTATATGTTTTCTCACCTCTGCTCCATCCTCTTTTTCTTGCAGAATTACAGTAATACCTTTTATAAGACTCCAAGAAAGAATATATATAATAAAATTATCCTTAAGCCTTCTATTGATTAAACTTAATTGATATTTTATATTTTTAGTAACTGTATTGGTTACATATTCTACAAATGTAATTTTACAGTTTTCATATTTAGAACCCGAGCTTTTATTCAAAAGCACCGAAAGTTCTACACTGTTGTTCTTAACTATGTCCATCAACTTTTCCATAAGCCAGCAAAAAATATTCTGTGTGTTATCATCAAATTTAACTTCATCAAATTTCTTTAAATAACTTATAAGCTGATAATACACAGAACCTATAAGTTTTTCATATAAATCATCTTTGCTTTCAAAATATTTATAAAAATTTCCAACTGACGTAGAGGCGTTTTTAACTATATTTCTTATAGAAGCTCCTTCATACCCACTTTTACCAAATTCCTTTAGAGCCTCTTCAAGTATTTTTTTTCTTACTTCATCCTTTAAATACTGCATTAGAAAACCCCCGTTCTCTTTTATATTTTACGCCTCATACTTTATGGTGTCAACAGACATGTATATTTAGCTAAAGTTTTATATAATTCATCCATGCGTATTTTACTTTCTCAAATCAATCCTACTCTTTAATTGCTCAAGTGCTTCAAAGTGCTTGTTTGACTTAATGTTAGGAAAAGCCTTAAGAATTCTTCTTTGAAGTATGTGTTTTCTTTCCATAAGCTTATTGTAATTGCATCTAAGTTCACTAAACTCTGTCTCATATTTGCTTTTAATTTGAGATATATTAGCCTCATATTTTTCTTTAAATTCAACCGAATTTTCATTATATATTTTCTTTAATTCTATTGTATTTTTTGCTATTTCTTTTGCTAAAGCATCCGATTTATTTCTCATCTTCACTGATACTTCCTCTATTTTTCTAATTCTAATATTCAACTTAAGAATAGCTTGGACAGTTGATATAATATCTACTATAAAACAAGTTATTACTATTATTATAAATATAATTCCTAATAGACTTGGTATAAGCTTTACTAAAGCATATACTATTGCATGTACAACTTCAATAACAAAAACACTTGCAATTCCCCATCCCAATGAAAACTTAAGACATATATATCCATTAATATTAAATGGCATATTAGAATAATCCCACCATCTATTATTGAATATTCTTTCCAAAACAAAACCAGTTATATACTCAATAAATGATGTTATAAAAATTGATCCAACAAATAACATAAAAATATTATTTTTTATGGGACTAAGTATTATTATAATAAAAACAACTCCAAATCCATATATAGGGCAAACTGGTCCATTTAAAAATCCTCTATTTACAAATTTCCCAGTATTTAAAGCTGAATATGCTACCTCAATGCACCATCCAAGAAAAGCATAGATTGTAAAATAAAATATTATGTTGTATAAAGACAAATTAAAAATAATTACATTTTTCATTTTGACCCCCTTATATAGATAAGCTTCTTCAACTAGCAAAATTAATTTAAAAGACAAAGTACAGAGATTTTCTCTAATTTCATTACAAAAAATCTCTGTACTCTGTTTTCTATCTTAAAGCTTAAAAATTTTATACTTCTTCTGCAACTACATCTGGATCTGGCCCTATTCTTTTACCAGTATTTAATTCAGCTATTCTCGCCATATCTTCAGCAGATATTTCAAAGTCATATAAATCCATATTTTCTTTTATTCTAGCCTTTGTTGAAGACTTAGGAATAGTTACGACCCCCATTTGTAAATCCCACTTTAATGCTATTTGTGAAATTGTCTTTCCATACTTTACTGACAACTCCTTCATAAGTGGAATTTCAAATATTTTTCCTTGCATTAACGGTCCCCATGCCTCAAGTTGAATTTTATGTTTTTTACAAAATTCATGAACTTCTGTTTGCGGGAACTCTGGATGATATTCAACTTGATTTACTGTTGGAACAACATCACATTCATTTATAAGCTCCTCTAGATGATGAACTTTGAAATTACTTACTCCTATAGCCTTTATTCTTCCCTCTTTGTATAGCTTTTCTAGTGCTTTCCATGGCTCTGTATTTGATCTTTGTGGCCAGTGAATTAAGTAAAGATCAAGATAATCTGTTCCTAATTTTCTTAAAGATTCATCAAAAGCTTTTAAAGCTCTATCGTAATCATGTTCAGTATTCCAAAGCTTACTTGTTAAAAATATATCTTCCCTTTTAACATTGCTTTCTTTTATAGCTTCTCCAACTGCTTCTTCATTACCATATATAGCTGCTGTGTCTATATGCCTATATCCTAATCTTAAAGCCTCTTTAACGGAACTAACTGCCGTATTCTTATCCTTAATTTTAAAAGTTCCAAAACCAACCCATGGCATTTTCACACCATTATTCAATATTGTATAACTATTAATATCCATTACTATTTCCTCCAATCATAACAATATATTATTAACTACCCTATATGGGTATATAATAACACATTATTATTGCAAAATAAAAGCATATTATTCTAAAATTGAAGCCACATTCCAAATATCAAAAGACTTAACCTTTAGCTTTTTTCCTTTTAACAGTGAAATCTTGACATTTTCACTTTCTTCCCTAACTGGGTATACTCTTCCTGATATAACTTTTTCATCATTTGCAAATACCTCTATAGTAGAGTAATCAACAAAAATTTGCAGCTTTAACATATTACCTTCTCTAAGCTCAACGTTACCTTTAACTGGAGATTTACGGCACTTATCAGAGACACTAGATTTACTTCTATCAATGTAAAAGCTTTTATCAGCATATTCATATTTTATAGATGTCTTTTCCTCTCCATCCTGTGAACTTAATACATCTATAGAAAAACACGTGTCATTTTCTACCTCTGCTTCAATAATTAATTCAAGTGCTTTTCCTTTTATCTTAGGAACCAAGGTGGACTCTAAAGCAAAGTTTTCATATTTCTCGTGTGTTTTTCTCAAACTTTCAAGCTCTTTTACTGGTTTAATGTGAAGTATGTTATTTTCAATTTCAAGTGTTCTTGGCAGAGACTGAACACCAGCCCAATCGCCACATTCGTCGAAGCTTTCTCTTGAATGTTCCGGCATCCAACCAATCATTATACGCCTTCCAGTGTCATCTACCAATGAATTTGGAGCATAGAAACCATCCCAGCCACCATAATCTAATATTCCTTTAAATTCGGGTATAAACTTATAATCACTGCTTAATGTTCCAATATAATACTCAACCTGGCCATCAGGTGATATAATTAAAACATACTTATTTCCCAATTTAAAGAAGTTTGGACATTCCCAAAGAATATGTTCTCCTTCGCAAAGTATGTTTAAAAACTCCCAACTTTTTAAATCCTTTGATTTATATATCAATGTGCAGCCTTTATTATTATGGCTCCCACCTAAAACCATAAACCATTCTTCGTTTTCCTTCCATACAAAAGGATCTCTCCAATGTTTAATCTCAATATCACCATGAATTTTACTTGTTATAACTGGATTTTCCTTGCACTTTTTCCATGTAAGCATATCATCTTCACTTACAGCAGCCCACTGTTCCGCCCCTATTTCTGGATTTCTTTCGCCTTCTCCTATGCTTGTATAAAAAATTGTAGGCTTTTCTCCATCAATTACTGTACAACCTGAAAAACAGTGAACTTCTCCTTGCTCTTTAGATGGATATAATGCTAAGGGTAAATGCTTCCAATGAACTAAATCTTTACTTTTTGCATGTCCCCAATGCATATTTCCCCACTGACTTCCATATGGATTATACTGATAAAAAAGATGGTACTCACCTTTATAGTAAATAACTCCATTAGGATCGTTCATCCAATTTTTTTCTGGCAAAAAATGATAGCTAGGTCTGTATAGATTCATATATATTCCTCCATTATATTAATGTATCGTAAACTAATTGCGTATGCTAACCGGTTAGCATAATTGTGTATACGTATTCAGCTATAATGATAATTATAACATACAAAAATAATAAGGTAAATAGAAGCCTGCTCTTTTCTATTATTTTACGCTATGCTAATTCCTTTGAAATAATAAATCCTGATGAGAAATCATAAAACACTTAGAATTTTATAATTTCTCATCTGATGCTTACAAAACTTTTTCAAATTACGTATAATTAATATTTTAGATTTCCATAATTATTGGAAGTACTATTGGCCTTCTTTTCGTCTTTCCATATAAAAATTTTTCTACAGCTCTTTTCGTGCTATCCTTTAAAATATACCACTCAATAATCTCATTTTTAAGACAATTATCTAATTCTCTTCTTGATATTTCTTTAGCCTCACTGATTAAATCTTCCGATTCCTTTACATATACAAAGCCTCTAGTAATTATATCCGGTCCTGCTATAATGCTATGTGTATCCCTTTCTATAGTAACAACTATTGTCAAAATTCCATCCTTAGCTAAATGCTTTCTATCTCTAAGCACTAAACTCCCTACATCACCTACACCAAGTCCATCAACAAAAACATCTCCTGTACGAACCTTACCAGAAATAGCTGCCTTCTTACTAGACAATTCTAAAACTTGGCCTGTTTCCATAATAAATATATTTTCCTTTTTCATGCCCATGCTCTCTGCAAGTTCTGCATGGAATTTCAAATGTCTGTACTCTCCATGAACTGGCATAAAATATTTAGGATGAACCAGAGTATGCATTAATTTTAACTCTTCTTGATATGCGTGACCTGATACATGCACCTCTTCTAAAGCCTTATATATTACTTTAGCACCACCCTTAAGAAGTTTATTTATTACCCTAGATATTAATTTTTCATTTCCTGGGATTGGAGATGCTGAAATAATAAATAAATCATTTGGTTCTATTTTTATTTTTCTATGATTTCCAAACGCTATTCTTGCAAGCGCCGACATAGCTTCTCCCTGACTACCTGTAGTTATTATAGTTACTTTTTCATTGGGATAATTATTTATTTCGTCAACACTTATAGATGCTCCCTCAGGTATGTGTAGATATTCAAGGGATGTTGCTACCTCCGATACATTTTCCATACTTCTTCCACTAAAAGCTATTTTTCTTTCATATTTCAAAGAAGCATTAATTATTTGCTGCATCCTATGTATATTTGATGCAAATGTAGCTACAATAACCCTACCTCTAGCTTCCGAAAAAATTCTTTGAAGCTTCACTCCTATAGACTTTTCAGAAATTGAGTGACCTTTACGTTCTACATTAGTACTATCTGCCATAAGGAGCAAAACCTTTTTTTTGCCAAGTGTTGCAATACGTTCTAAATCTGTACCAAGTCCATCAATTGGTGTATAATCAATTTTAAAATCTCCAGTATGGAATATCACACCAACAGGAGTGTGAATTGCAAGGCAGCAGGAATCAGCTATACTATGAGTATTTCTTATAAACTCTATTTTCAAATTATCTAGTTTTACTATATCTCCAGCTTCTACACAATTTAAAGTACAGTCTGAAACCATATTATGTTCTTTTAATTTGTTTTCCACTAGCCCTAAGGTCAATCTAGTACCATAAACAGGAACATTTATTTCCTTTAGAATATATGGTAGAGATCCAATATGGTCCTCATGCCCATGGGTAAGAAAAATACCTTTTACTTTTTCTTTGTTATCAATTAAATAGCTTACATCTGGAATAACCATATCTACACCATACATTTCTTCATCTGGAAAGGCTACTCCACAATCTATTACTATTATCTCGTCCTTATACTCAATTGCTGTTATATTTTTTCCTATTTCTCCAAGCCCACCTAATGGAATAATTCTTACAACATTTTTATCCGCCACTTAAATTCCTCCTAGCACAATATAATTAATATTTTATTTATTATATTTTGGCTGTTTATTATAAATTTAATTCTTCTCTATAAAAAAAGTAGGCGGATTTATATTTTTATTAATCCACCTACACTTTATAAAAAAATGATTATTCCAATTATTCAAAAGGATATTTTATTTTCCACTGCTTTCTAATCGTATCCATCATGCTCATTACATCAATAGATAAATTCAATGTACTTTCATCAAATTTAGCCGTAATACAACTATTCATATACTCAATTTCATAATTTAGTGCCTTTGGTCTCTCACCAATTTGAAGAACATCTGTCCTTCCATCTGTATAATTTATAACCGCTCTATCTGCTCTTGGAAAATCCTCTACCATTATATATCCAAGTTCTCCTGCAATAATTCCTACTTTAGGCATCTTAGCTCTCATAGTAAGTGAAATAACTGCCATTTCATCCATGGAGTTTTTAAGTACTATTCCAGCTTGTTCATCTACCCCAGTTTCAAATTTCTTAACTGAAGTTAAAATTTCATTAGGATTGCTTGAAAGAAAATATCTTGCAAATGACAGTGCATAAGTCCCTATATCTAAAAGTGCACCTCCAGCTAATTCTTTATCAAAAAATCTACTTTTAACATCGTATTCTTTGCAGCTTCCAAATGAAACTTCAATCATCTTGAGTTTTCCTATTTGTCCCGAAGCAACAATATTATGAAGCTTTTTATATAGAGGCATATGATATATTGTCATAGCTTCTGCAAGAACTAAGTTTTTTTCTACTGCTAAATTAACTAGCTTTTTCAACTGTTTTTCATTTACAGTTATTGCTTTTTCACATAATACATGCTTATTATTTTTAAGGCTCTCCATTATGTAGTAATAATGATTACAATGAGGAGTTGAAATATAAACTGCATCTATGTCCTCATCTCGTAACATTTGTTCATAATTACCATAAGCCTTTTTAATATTATAAGTATCAGCAAACTTTTTTGCCCGTTCATATGATCGCGATCCAACTGCATATACTTCTGAATCACTTTCCATTAAAGCTTTAGTAAACTCTTCTGCAATATTCCCAGGTCCCAGTATGGCCCATTTTATTTTCCCCATATTTTTCACCCCATTAATTAAATTTGTTAACTATTCAAAAAATTCAATTCATTATATTACATAATAATTCAAGTTTATATTAGAGTCAATGCCATTTACTGTAAATAAAAATCCAAGCAATTAAATTACTTGGATTTTTATCGAATTAACTTTACTTTTATTAGAATTATATATCTACTTACTTACCTTGTTTTCTAGAAGCTCCTGTATAACATAAGTAGCATCCATAAACTTAGCAATAGATTGATCCTTGTTCAATCTATTTATTATCCTTGCTATAAATTCTGACATATCAACTCTCTTAAACCACTCAGCCTTTTCAAGTTCTGGTGATATATATGTTAAATTTGTAGAATAAACTCTAGTTATTATTCCATTATCATAATATTCCTGAAACTTTTTAAGACCTTCAGTAAAGAATGCAAAAGTAGTGGCAATATAAACATTCCCTGCTTTTCTTGATTTTAATTCCTTTGCTATATCAAGAACAGATTCTCCAGATGCAATCATATCATCAACTATTAAAACATCTTGATTTTCAACATCTCTTCCCATATATTCGTGCTTAACAATAGGATTTTTTCCATTAACAATAGTAGAATGATCTCTTCTTTTATAAAATAATCCTACATCTACTCCAAGTACACTTGAATAGTATATAGCTCTATCCATTGCACCTGTATCTGGGCTTATAACAAGCATATTATCTTTATGTATTTCTATATTTTTTTCTTCTGTTATAATAGTTTTTAAAATATCATATGTTGGATATAAGTTTTCAAATGACAATAATGGAATTGCATTTTGAACATTTGGATCATGAGCATCGAAGGTTAATATTTCTTGTACACCTAACCTTTCTAATTCTTGCAATGCTAACGCACAATCCAAGGACTCTCTTCCTTTTCTCCTATGCTGTCTTGATTCATATAAAAGTGGCATTATAACTGTTATTCTCCTAGCCTTTCCCCTTATAGCAGAAACAGTTCTTTTAATGTCCTGGAAATGTTCATCTGGTCCTTTGTGATTTTCTATTCCAAACATGCTATATGTACAACTATAATTTCCTATATCACAAAGTATGTAAATGTCCTTTCCTCTAACTGATTCAGTAAGCTTTACTTTTCCCTCACCATTAGAAAAACGAATTTCCCTAGCTGGTAATAAGAAATTTCCCTCTACTTTTCTTCTTGCTTTAATGTGTTCATTAATTTTTTCTCCTAGTTCCTTGCAACTCTCCAATACAATTAAACCCAATTCACCATTAATATGGGTAAACATTTGACTATTACTCATTTTTTTCCTCCATACATCACTTAAATTTATTACACATCTTTTGAGTATTTTCCTTAATTAATTCTAGATATACAATTCAATTATGTCAATGGTTAATACCTCAATATTTATACTTTTTGTTTATTTTATAATTTTATATTGTGTTTAATAATATTATTATAAATAATATCTGCATAAATAAAAAGATATATTTTAGTAAAAAAACATCAAAATATGTTTAATTGTGTATATAAAATCATGCATATTTTGATGCTTTTTGTATTATTTACAATGTTTTGTAGTTATAAATGTAGTATAATTATAATGTCATCATATAAAATTTTAGTATTATAATTAACAAAAGGAGATATTAATAATGAAGAAAAAAATAAGTAACTCTATAAAGGTAAGAATTTTATTCATACCTATTATTATAATGTTCATAATTATAGCAATTATAGCCTCTACATCAATAGGAATATCACGAAATAAAATACTTTCTCAAATGAAGTCTGATGGAATTAATATGGCAAATCAAATATCTAAGGACATGGGTAAAAATAAAGCATCAACTGATTCTCTGAATGAATCTATTGATGAA
Organism: Clostridium neuense; assembly: GCF_045310695.1. Classification (NCBI taxonomy): domain Bacteria; kingdom Bacillati; phylum Bacillota; class Clostridia; order Eubacteriales; family Clostridiaceae; genus Clostridium; species Clostridium neuense. The sequence goes on along the minus strand of NZ_JBJIAA010000003.1, from coordinate 282,527 downwards.
AGAATAAGAACACTTGGAACTTTCATAATTGCCAATAAAACCAGTGTAACCAATGATTATTTAAAAACTTTAGCAAAGCAATTTAATGTAGATGAAATAAACTTTACAGACGCATCGGGTACAATAATATATTCTAATCTGGAAAGCAGTTTAACTTCAAGTCCTTTTGGAAACAAAGATATATGCTATCCTGTTCTCAAAGGTGAAAAAGATGAGCTTATGGAAAATATAAGAAAGAGTGTTGATAATAATAATTACTATAAATATGGATATATAAGAAATCCTAATGGTGGTTTAGTTCAAATAGGAATTTTAGCAAACAAAGTAGAAAAATTAACAAATGACCTAAAATCTCAAAATTTAATAGATGATATAGTTAAGAATAAATCTATAGTATACGCATTATATATGAACAAAGATTTAAGTGTTGAAGCAGATAGTAATAAAAAAGAAATAGGAAAAACTTTAAGTGATATTGGAAGTAAAACTGCAATATCAACTGGGAAAATATATTCATCCCAATACACAGACTATGGCGTTCATGTTTATGACATAATTGTACCAGTATATGATGATGGAAATATTATTGGTGCTGTAGACATTGGCATGTCAATGAAAAATGTAGAAGCAACAGTTTATGCCACTGTTATTATAATAGTTTTAATATCAATGGCGGCCTTTGTTTTGTTTTCACTTATACTTATAAAAATATCAAAGGGAATAACTGCCCCTTTAACTGATCTAGTTAAGGCTTCAAAGCGAATAGCTAATGGAGAATTAAATAATGAAATAACAGTTTATACTTCAGATGAAATAGGCTTACTTGCAAGTTCATTTAAAAATATGGCTAAAAGCCTAAAATCCACCATTTATACAATAAAAAATGAGACCACAACTGTTAGCAGCATGTCATCTGAATTGAGCTCTAATTCAGATAATATGAAAAATGCTTCAAATGAAGTTGCAATGTCCATACAGGATGTAGCTAGCGGTGCAACCGAACAAGCTAATAATCTTGTCGATATTTCTAATATAGTATCTGATTTTGCTAAGGAACTAGATACTATGAATAATAAACTTTCAAAAGTCAATGAAAGCTCAAACATTACAAGAGACAAGGCAAGTGAAGGTAAAAATGAGATAAACATACTTCTTAATTCTATAAATGATGTTAATAAATCTTTTGAAATGGTAGCAGAAAAAATAGAAACTCTAAACTCCAGCGTTTCAAAAGTTGGGGAAATAACAGATGTAATAAATGAAATATCAGAGCAAACAAATTTATTAGCTTTAAATGCTGCAATAGAAGCTGCACGAGCAGGTGAAGCTGGAAAAGGATTTGCAGTAGTTGCCGATGAAGTTAGGGAATTAGCCGAGCAATCGAAAAATTCTACTGAACAAATACACAGCCTTATTACAAGCATAAGTAGAGAAACACAAAATGTAATATTAACCTCAAATAACGTTAAAAAGGTATTTAAAAATCAATCTCATACTGTAACAAACACAATCTCATCTTTTGAGGGTATGTTATCTGCAATAAAAAATGTAACTCCTTTAATTGACGATACCTATAAATCTATAGCTGTGATTATAAAATCAAAAGAAAATATTTTAAATAAGCTTGACGCTTTAACAGCAATATCGGAGGAAACCTCTGCATCCTCTGAGGAAATATCCGCATCCTCAGAAGAATTGTATGCATCTTCTGAAAGCGTATATAATTTTGCTAGTAATCTCAATGAGATTGTAAATAAACTTAATGATGAAGTAAATAAATTTAAAATCTAACTGTTTATAGAAATTTCGTAGACATGAATGAGCTTTTTTAATGTGACGAAGCATTGTTACTTCATGATACTTATATTGTAAGACTAAAGCAATAATTGTCCATTTTGATGAAGATTCAGTGCATTTTACAAATACTCCATGAGCCTTAACTTATATTTAGAAATCGAAAATCCAAGTCCTAAACCTGGAATATTTTGATTTCTGCTTTTTTTCCTTATAAAGTTTTAAAAGTTAAAGAGATATAGTTAAATTCTTATAATATTTTCAAGTTTTCATCACTTAGATACTTTAATAAAAGAAGAATTTTGAAATTTTCTTTGACGAAGAAAGAATTGGTATTAGAAAAAAGAAGTTTCAAGCGGTTTATCTCTAACAACACACTTTACTTCAAAATTCTAATATTTTAGATGTGCCTACTTATCTAATGCTTCTTGTATTTTAGAGAATTCTTGCACTAAGCATTTTTTATCGATTTCCTTATTATCAATAATACTTTCAATTAGAAAATTTTCAAAGATATCTTGTGCCTTTTCATTTGTATCTAAATAATCAATCATTTTCTCATAACTTTTATTAATTTCTTGGGATTTTTGTGTTTCTTTAATCATTTTTTTTATTAAATTTGATGCCATTTCTACATTGCTATCTTTAGGTGGAGTTGGATATTTATATGTAACCACTTCAAATTCATGATCAATATAATTTTTAATAAACCAGCATGCTATATTATAAGCATATCTATGCATATTTAAACTTGCTTCTAATTCCTTTTCTTTATCATTATATTCTCCTCTAGTCCCCATTCTTCTGACTTTATTAAATGTTCTATATATCTTGCCTTTAAGTATCCCTTCACTCTCTAACTTTCTTAATCTTCCAGCTTGAGTTGTCGTATTTAATAAAGAATACCCCTCTAGTTTACATACTTCTTTAGTTAAATTTTCAGTAAAACTTCTACCTTTAATAATTGCTTTATATGGGGATGTAAATACTATTTCATCTAATTCTCTTAAATAATTATTTAAATATCTATAGTTCTTATTTAAATAACTAAAAACATTACTTTCCAAATTGCACCTCTCCTTCACTATTTATTATCCTAATTTAATCGCCAAACATACATTCTTATTATACCACTAAAAAGCGATCAATGTTTAATTACCAAAATTAATTTTATTGTAAGCAATAGCTACAGTTGTAATGGAGCCTCCTAATTCACTGATGCTATAAACATCTTTCCACTTATATTGATACCATAAAAAATATATATAAAACTTACCATACTTATAACGTATGGTAAGTAAAATAACTCATTTCAATAAATTTACCTTTAGTTTCACTATAAAGCATATCTCATATTGCATTAGTATTTCCCAAATTCTCCATCACTTAAATCAATCTTAAACTTATGCTTATCGAATTCAGAGTTAATATCATCTACATCTTCATTTTGCTTAACAGACATATTTTCAAGCATTTTTAACACTTGAGGATTTATCTTATCAACTTCATATTTATCTAAATTGCCTTTTTTTAGCTTAAAACCATTAACCAAGCCTTTAAGAATCTCTGCCTGACTTGATAATTCTTCACTTGCAGCTGCACTCTCTTCAGCAGTCGCAGAATTAGTCTGCACAACTTGTGACACCTGCATAATGCCATCATTTATTTGAGAAATACCTGCCGCCTGTTCATTAGATGCTCTTGCTATTTCGCTTACAAGACTAGTAGCATCCGAAACAGCATCAACAATTTTATTTAAAGCCTCTGCAGTATCATCAGCTATTTGGGTGCCATTTTCTGCTTTTTTAATTGAACTTTCAATTAGTGCTGTAGTTTCTTTAGCCGCATTTGCACTTCTTGCTGCTAAATTTCTAACTTCTTCTGCTACTACGGCAAATCCTTTTCCTTGCTGACCTGCTCTAGCAGCTTCTACTGCTGCATTAAGTGCAAGAATATTTGTTTGAAATGCAATATCATCTATAACCTTTATAATTTTTGAAATATTACTCGAAGCTTCATTTATTTCATTTATCGATTTTAGCATCTCTTGCATATGAATATTACCATTAAGTGCATTGTCCTTAGCAGCTAACGCCATTTTATTAGCCTGCTCAGCATTTTCAGCATTTTGCTTTGTTTGTGCAGCTATTTCCTCTAAGGAGGCTGTTAATTCTTCTACGGAGCTTGCCTGCTCTGTAGAACCTTGCGATAAAGCTTGCGCTGAATCTGATACTTGCCTAGCTCCAGATGCAACTTGTTGTGAAGAAGTATTCATATCATTTAGAATCTTATTAAAAGAATTTATAATTTCATTCAATGAGTTTTTAATTTCAATAAAATCTCCTACATAATCCCTTGATATAGTTACATCAATATTTCCTTCTGCCATTTTTATAAGCACACTAGAAATTTCATCTATATATGAACCAATAGAATCCATGGTATTATTAAGTGCATTTTTAATAACAGCATGATCTCCTTTGTAGTTACCATTCATCCTTGCTTTAAAATTACCCTTTTCCATTTCTCCAAGTACATTTGAAGCTTCCTTTACAGGTGCAATCGCAGAATCAAGCATGTTATTTATCCCTAAAATTATCTCTTTATAACTACCTTCAAATTGATCATCATTACCTCTAACATCTAATTGTCCATTTATTGCACTACTTGCAAGCATTTTCGATTCATTAATTAAACTATGTATAGCCTGCATTGTTGCTATACAAGCAGGAACAAGCTTATCATTTTCAGATCTTTTACCTACACTTTTAAATTCTTCAAGCCTACTTGTGTCCCCTTTAGCAACTCTTACAAATCCATCCTGCACGCTTAATAATCTTGTTTTAACATCATTAATAGACTGTGCAAATTTTTTTATAGAGCCTTTATATTCACCTTCCATTTCCAAGGTAAAATCATTTACTGCCATTCTATCTAAAATGGTGATAGCTTCTTGTAATGGTGCCACCAAAGTATCTAAAAGATTATTTATACCTCTAACTATTGTTTTGTAATTTCCCTTAAAGTTATCTTCTTGTCCATGAATATGAATGTCTCCATTCATAGCAGAGTTAGTTATTACTTCTATTTCTTCACAAATATCCTTGATACTTTTTATCATCTTAATAAGATCAGGTATCATCTTATCCTTTTCCGATCTTTTTCCTATCTTTTCTAGCTTCTCCAAATCACTAATATCTCCATTAGAGATATTAGTACATATGCCTTGTATACTTAAAAATCTTAGTCTAACATCATTAACGTTTAAAGCTAACTCCCGCATTGTACCAGAATAATTTCCTTTGACCTCAACAGTATAATCATTGTTTGCCATTTTGTTAAGAACTTCATTTGCCTCTTCTATAGGTTTTGTAACTTCATTATTTATTAAAAAATATGAGATTATTACAAGAATAATAACAGTGAATATAACTAACAAAATTGAATTAACAGTTTTTTCTTTAAAAATTATATTAGAAAAGTACCCTAAAAAAGTTGAAATCAAAATCATAATTGTAAAGTATAATAACAATTTCAGACTGGTTTTAATATTTTTAAAAGATTCCATAACATATCAACCACCTTTATATTTATATTTAAAACAATTAATATTTCCCCCCTATAAACCCCCTTCTTTTTATATTATAAAAAAAGTAAGCAAAACAAGTTGCTTACTCTTACTAAATGCATAATTTCCCATCCCACAATACATAATGTTTACTATAAAAACATAATTTAATTATTGGACAGCAAATACTTATTAATTTATAGCAACCTGACAATCATAGCATTATTACCTTAGACTCATGGCTTTGCGTCTTCATTTTTCAATGAATTTGCTTTTTAACTAAAATATTCTATGTTTTCATTGTATTATATATATCATGGTTTGTCTACATATTTTAACAAGCTTTCGTATATTATTACATTATCTTTTCTAAGCAAATTTAAAATATATTTATTTAACACAAATAGTGTTATAAACATAATTATAAGTTACAATTTAACTTTTCTAATTCCATCATTGCCTCATATATCATTTCCCTTGTTATTTTATATGGAACATGCTTTATATCACCTGTTTCCATTGCCTTATCTAGTACTTTATCCATATCTTTTTCTTCAACCTCTATATCCTCAAGTTTAGTTGGAAGTCCTATACTCTTATTAAATTTATAAATTCTATCACGTTCTTGATACTGCTTGTCACATGTTAGCATAACTAAAACTCCATAAGACACTACCTCACCATGAAAATGATTTTTCTCTATATTTTCTAATGTTGTGCATCCATAGTATACGGAATGTGCAAGACAACTATTGTAATCATTTATTACAAAAACCGATACAAGTCCTGTAGTAATTATTATATTAAGAACAACCTGTTCTAATTCATATGATACTTTGTTACTCTTAACATCTTCATAAGCTTTTTTACCATATTTTAAAAGTGGTTCTACACAGTTTCGGCTTATATCAACTCCTAAGAGATTTGTATGATCTAATTCATCTCCTCTTGAGGAAAATGTACATTCATATTCTTTCGACAATGCATCTCCTATACCTGCCCAAATAAAATGATCCGGTGCTTCTGCTATTATTTTTGTATTAATAAAGCAATGTACTGCTGGTTTTTTAGTAAAATACAACTCCTTAAACACATGATTTGCATCGTATATTACCGTTGTTGCAGTTATAGCAGCACAATTTGAAGCTATTGTTGGAAATACAAATAATGCTTGCCCAGTTTGATCACACATTGTCTTACTTGTATCCACACTCCTTCCACCACCAACTGCAAATATCATATCTGCAGCTGCAACAACTGGATTTTTCTTTAGCATTTCAACATTTTCGTATGATGAGTCCCCACCAAACCATATGAAGTCCAATATTTCTATATTTGAACCTTTAACTCCTTCTAAAAGTGCCTCTTTTGCTTTTGTCATCGCTGTTTTCCCGCCAACCACTACTGCTTTCTTTCCATAAGGTCCACAAATCTTGGCAATCTCCTTATATACATCGTCTCCTATACTATAACTTGGTAAAAATACGCTATAACTACTCATTTAATTTGCCCCCTAAATATTTTTATTATTTTTATAGGCTCTGTTTTAAATAGCGCTGATTTTTACACTTATTTAAAACATAGCTTTCTTTATTACATTTGGCTATTTAAAAAAATAAAAAAGACCTTGTCTCAATTTCTTAGAGACAAAGTCTTAAACTTGCGGTACCACTCTATTTGCTACTTAAAAAGTAACCCCTCAAAATATCTACGGAAATTTCCTTTAATATTCGGCAATATAACGGTTGCTACCGATAACACTTACACAATAAATAATATCTTCAGTGAACTACTCATGAGTGATTTTCAATTCCTTCGCAAATCCTACCTCCCAGCAAATGATAGGTCTCTTACTAGATGCCACAGAATCTACTTTTCTCAATCTACGTATTTATTCCTTAACTTTTTAATAATTATATTACCTAATTTTTATACTGTCAAGATTTTTTATATATATTATGCAATTTTATCTATTAGTTACTTAACTATTATTAAAACCGTTATTATAAATATAGTTTGAATTAATAAGGAACTTTATAGGGTATTATACCTGTATCTACATAAGCTTTAATGAGCCGCAGCTGAGATTCACTTAAATTATCAATTTGATAAGACTTAGCATTACCCGTTTTACACCATACAGCAAAGTGTTCACAATTATTAGTAAGTAAATTATAGCTTTTTTCTCCGATTCTTGATTTAGCCCTTTCAATTGTATCTTTTGCTGAATATTTGGCATTAGACCCAAAGTCAAGAACAAAATACCTACCTTTTGGAAAATTGCCTTTCATATCTCCTATTTCAATTTTAGCATTTTTCATAGTACCATCTGGACTATTATAATGAATTACCTTGTTATCGCCAATATAAATACCATAATGTTCATATTTATATACGTCAATATTATAAGTAATCCCAACTATATCTCCATACTTAGCTTCTCTATTTACTTTTATTGGTTTAGGAATATTTTGATTGCTCACATTAAAATTAGCATTTAAACTTTTGTTTAATCTTAAATTATTGCTATGAACATTTTTTGAAATATTTAAGGTATACTTTTCACCTGGAACATAACCTTGTACTGGTGGATTAATAAAAATACTTCTTCTATCATTTTCAAAATCAAGCGTCACATTAATTATATGTCCTTTATCATCCTTCACGGTAATTCCTTGTTTGGTATCACCATCAAAAGATATTTGTTTATTGAACTGAATTTTTATCAATTTGTTACTGTTTATCGTTTGATTATTCTGAATATATACCACCAATTTTTCCTTATGATTTAATGAAAAATATGCTATTACTGCAATCAAAGCCATCATAATCAAACATGTCCATTTTAGTAACCTATTACCTTTCATCAAAATTCTCCTTTTATTAAAATGTACTTATTAAAGTTTAACCTTTTTCAATTAACTTGTCTATAAAATAGTCTAATAAATACTTTTTTATTTTTATTCACTTTTAGTTGATAAAATTATATTTATTATGTATAATTTCATTAAAATATAATTATAATATTGTGAGGTGTATTATGAATAATTTAAAAGTAAAATGGAAATTAGTATTTTTTTCGACAATTATGTCGACGCTGATTGCTATTATGTGTTTTACAGGATACCACTACATCTCTAAAGCTAATAAAGGTATGGAAACAATGTACAATCAAAGCCTATTAGCTATTGAATGGTTAAACGATAACAGAAATCAAGCAAGAGCCATGGAGGCAGATACTTATTACATTCTACTAAATTCAAACAATAAATCTGAACAAAGTGAGAAATTAATAAAGGATATTGAATCAAGAGAGAAAATATTTTCAGAAAATTTAAAAAATTTTAAAAATATAGGCTTAGATAAGTATGAAAATGATAAGCTTCCTATTGTTGAAAAAAATTACGAAGAATATACAAAGGTAAGAAATGAAGCGATAAAACTAGCTGAAGCTGGGAAAACAGATGAGGCCAAAAAAAGTTTAAATTCTGTTAAAAAGAACAACGAGACTTTTAATGAAAACTTAAAAAACATTGCACTATACAGTATAAAGAAAGCAAACAATTTAAAAATCGCAAATAGCAATGATGCACGTAATTCCCTTAAGCTAATGATATTAATATTTATTGTATCTATAGTTGCTGGTTGTATATTAACTATTATTATATCAAATGCAATTGCAACACCACTAATTTTATCTATAAAACATCTAAAACTCGCAGCAAAAGGTGATTTTTCAGAAGATTCTCCCGAAAAATTAAAAAAGCGAAGGGATGAAATAGGCGATATTGTAAATGCAATTACCATTATGCAAAACTCACTGAAGCTTCTAAGCAATAATGTAAAGCAGGAATCTAATATCGTTAAATCAGTTGTAGATGATATTTTAGATAATACTCACATTTTAAATAACAATATAGAGGATGTATCTGCAACTACCGAAGAGTTATCCGCAGCAATGGAAGAAACAGCAGCTTCTGCTGAAGAAATGCATGCATCAGGTGATGAAATAGAAAAAGTTATTAAGTCTATATCAGAAAAATCTAGAGAGAGCACTGTACAAGTTCAAGGAATAAACGAAAGAGCTACCACCACAAAAAATAATGTTATAATGTCACAGCAAAAATCACTAGATATGCTTTCATCAACCAAAAGCAAATTAGAAGCTTCTATAAGAAACTCAAAAGTAGTAGATGAAATCAAAATACTATCTGATGATATTATAGAAATTTCTTCGCAAACCAACCTTTTAGCATTAAATGCAGCTATTGAAGCAGCAAGAGCTGGAGAAGCTGGAAAAGGTTTTGCAGTTGTTGCAGAGGAAATAAGAAAACTTGCAGAAGAAACCAAAAATACAATTATAAAAATACAGAATACTGCCGAAAAAGTTACTAGTTCGGTAAATGATTTAGCCTCAAGTTCAAACGCTTTACTAAATTTTGTATCAGTAGACATACAAAAAGATTATACCTCAATGCTTGACGTGGCTAATAAATATAGTAAGGATGCAGACTTTCTAAATAGCATAATATTAAGTTTTAGTTCCGCCTCTGAAGAACTTTTAGCATCAATTCATGAATTATCAAAAACAATAGAGCAAGTATCTATAGCTTCTAATGAAGGTGCTGATGGAGCAACAAATATTGCTCAAAAAACCATAAGCATCACAGAAAGCTCTAACGAAATAGTTACAAAAATTAAAAAATCTAAAGATAGTGCCTCCAATTTAAGTAAAGAAGTATCAAAGTTTAAAATCTAAAAAGGGGCTGTGTCACTAAAAATTTATGAATCATTATTCAACAATTTTTTAGTGACACAGCCCCTTCATTTTAAATTACAAATTCTAAATACACATTTCTAAAATTTTATATACATCATCTGAGTTCAATGCAACATAAGCATATTCTAATCTACCATGTTTAACTGCTGCTTCTGCCATCTTCCTCAAATTTGATTTATCTATTCCAAGTTCACTTAAAGTCATTGGAATATTGCAATCTTTAAAGAATTTTTCTGTTGCATCTATTCCTGCATTTGCAAGTGCAAATTTATCATTGCTAGGCTGTAAATGCCATACATTAACAGCATAATCTACAAACTTATCTACTGTTGCTTCACTTAAAATATATCTCATCCACCTTGGTGTTACAATTGCTAAACCTACTCCATGTGTAATATCGTAATATGCACTTAGTTCATGCTCGATTGGATGACAAGTCCATCCTCCAACCTTACCACTTCCACAAAGTCCATTAAGTGCCATAGAACTTGCCCACATTATGTTAGCACGTGCTTCATAATTTCTTGGTTCCTTTAGTGCAATAGGACAATATTTTATACAAGTTTGTAGTAATCCTTCTGCAAATTTATCTTGAACAAATGCATCTGTTGTCTTGCTAAAATATCCTTCAATTACATGTGACATAATATCTGCACAGCCTGCTGCAGTTTGAATTGCTGGTACCGTGTATAAATATTCCGGGTCCAAAATAGATGTTTGAGGTATCATATTCCAAGATGCTGTTCCAAGCTTTTCGTTAGTATCCATTTTTGAAATCACTGCATTTTTATTCATTTCAGAACCAGTTGCAGCCATTGTTAAAATTGTTACAATAGGTAAAACTTTATCTATCTTAGATGGATCAGCAACTACATCCCATGCATCTCCATCATAATAATAGGCAGCTCCTACAACCTTTGCACAATCAATTGTACTTCCTCCACCAACAGCTAAAATAACATCAATTTTATTTTCTCTGCAAAGCTCTACTCCGCGTCTTACTGTTTCAATCCTCGGATTTGGTTCAATACCACTTAATTCTACAATAGTAAAATCTTTTAACAGGCTTTGAACTTTATCATAAATTCCATTTTTTTTAATACTTCCTCCACCATATGCAAGTAATACATTTTTGCCATATCTCTTTAAAACCTCTGACAACTGCGCTATTTGACCTTTTCCAAATAACATTTCTGTGTAAGCATTAAACTTAAAATTCTCCATACTTCTTCCTCCCTACAAATATAATAATTTTATGTTATAAAATTATTATTATACAAGTATTTTAAAAGTTATTTGTCTTATCCTTGTTAATTATATTTATAACTCAATTCAGAAAGACATTTACTTTTCATTTAAAGTATACACCATACAGTTAACTCTAAGTCAATATCAAAAATACACTATACTTAATTATTTAAAATTTATTTTGAGGTTTTTAAAATATTTAACCAGACACATAAAAGTTGCAAAATCAATAATTAATGATTATTAGATTTATCCTCTTCATCCGATAAATGATAAGGAAAAGTAGATACAATTATATTATCATTGTTCAGCAAAGTTTCTCTTATAAAAAAACTTGTATGGTTATGTAAAATCTCTCCCCATTTTTCTTTAGTAACAAATTGAGGTACTATTACCGTTATCTTTTCATTTTTATCAGTTGTTGCTGCAATTAATTCAATATTCTTTATCAAAGGATTAATTACAGTTCTAAAAGGAGAATATTTTGTAACAAGCATTATATTAGTATCTAATTCACCCCACTTACGCTTTAATTTTTCCATAGCTTCTTTATCAGTGGAAATATTAATTGCAATAACATTTTCACTTACACTTTGCGCATATTGAAGTGCACCTATAGCAGCCTTATTTAAGCTTGCAATTGGAACTATAATTAAATGCTTATACTTTACTCTTAAATTTATCTTCTTTAAATTTAAATTACTAATGCTTAATCCCAATGCAACCCTATTGTAATGAACTTTAATTCTTGTCTGAATTATAATTATAATTGGAATTAAAATTACAACTACATAAGCACCTTGACTAAATTTTTCAATCAAAATTACTATTGTCGTAAATAAAGTAACTAAAGCGCCAATTCCATTAATAACAGCACTCTTCTTCCAACCTTTATTTTTTTCTTTTATCCAGTGATTTACCATGCCAAATTGCCCTAAAGTAAATGATATAAAAACTCCAATAGCATATAGTGGAATTAGCCTATGAGTATCTGCTTTAAATAAAATAACTAGTAAGCAGGCTATAAAGGATAATGCACCAATTCCAAATGAGAAACTTAGTCTTTTCCCTCTTATAGTAAATTGTCTTGGAGCAAAACCATCCTTCCCCACTATGTACATAAGCATTGGAAAGCCTGTATATGCCGTATTACATGCCATAAGCAAAATTACAGCTGTACTGAATTGTATTACGTAATACATTATACCTTTATTAAAAATTCCAAAAGCTATTTGTGACACAACTGTAGGTCCATTTTCAATTGGAACAGCTGTATAAAATATTGCAAGAATTGAAGTACCTCCAAATATGAAAAATATCAAAATTGCTAACAATATCATAACAATCTTAGCATTTTTTTGACTAGGTTCCTGGAAATTTGGTACAGAATTACTCACTGCCTCCACCCCAGTTAATGCAGAACATCCAGAGGAAAAAGCTCTTAAAATAAGAAATATTGATAAATTTCCTACAGTTCCCTTAGGAATAGCATATATAGGTGCAGGGTGAATGCCTAAGACAAAGTATTTAAAAAGTCCGTAAATTATCATTAAAAGCATACTTAAAATGAATATATATGTAGGTATAGCAAATATTTTAGATGATTCGCTTATACCTCTTAAATTTAATATAGTCAAAATAATAATTATTCCTACAACAAAAGCAATCTTATACTGCGAAAGTACACTAAATGCAGAAATAATAGCATCTGCACCGGCACTGGCACTAACTGCAACCGTAAGTATATAGCTTATTATCAAACCTGCGCCAGCAGACAAACCAGCTCTAGTACCTAAATTTTCTCTTGCCACCTTATAAGCTCCTCCTCCTTGGGGATAAGCTCTTATGATTTGTATATACGAAATTGTAAGTATTACTAATAGACCAATAATCATAAAAGAAGTCCAAGTTAGCCACTTATATGCAGCTGCTCCTAAAACTATAAGTACAAAAAGAATCTCTTGAGCAGCATAAGCTACAGATGATATTGCATCACTAGCCATAATCGCCAGCCCAAAAGGAATATTGTATTTTTCATGGCTTCCTTGCTCATTAGTCAAGGCTTCTCCTAATAAAACATCTAAAAACTTTTTAACCATTAGTTAATCTCCCTGTAATATTTTCTCAAGTACATATAATAAAATCGTTGGATTTTTATATTATTATTATCACTCCACTTTTATTATTTATACTTTTCAATACGCAAAAATAATTACAAGGAGAACTATATTCTACAAGTCCAGCACTTCAAAAGATCTAACTGACTTTTTATAGGTACTATATGTTATAAGTGCATAAATCACTATTCCAACTGCAAGTACAATAAGCTTATAAGTTATATACTTTGGATCTTTTGTATCCAAATAATCTCTTACAAAGGGTATAACATGAGCACAGGTCTCAGCAACCGCAATATAAATAAATACGGCAATACTCGATAATCCAAAGGCTTTCCCTACTTTGTCAACATTCTTATAGTAAATTCCAAAGAAGATATAATTAAATAATGCAAACATTATAAAGGATAATCCAAATAAAGCAATATTGGCATCCATACCAACTTGATTACCTGGCAAAGGCATAAGCTGCCTAATAATAGCAAATGGTACCGCTACAAGCATCTGAAGCAGCTCTAAAAGAACTACAAAAACAAATCGTGATTTTACAATATACTTTTTAGCAATTGGAAGTGTCATGGTATAAAAAACATCATTATTTTCTCTTCCATTTAAGCAGGTAAAAAACACAGCTAAACCTGTATAAAAGAACACAACATAATAAGGATAGTTTGGTATGATTAACATCATGGAAAGAATTAAAAAAATGGGAGCTGTAGGATGCATACAGAGCAGTAATTCTTTTCTTAAAAGTTTTATCATTATTCTCCCTCCTTTTCAAGATGAACCATAATTGATTCCAAATCAGCACTTGTGCAATTTATGCCATTTCCTAAAGCATCTTCTGTTTTTATAAGTGCAGAAAAACCATTTTTACTTCTTTTTAAACCAATGAGCTTTGACTGTAAATTTGAATTCAATTGAGCTTGACTTAATCCTAAAACCTTATAACTATCTACAAAGGATTTAATATCCGCTTCAGCAAGAATTTCACCATTTTTAATATATATAATGTTATCTGCACATTTGTCCAGATCAGAGGTAATGTGCGTCGAAAAAAATATGGTAATTCCGTTATTGCAAAGCTCCATAAACACCCCAAGAAGCTCGTCTCTTGAAACTGGATCAAGACCACTTGTAGGCTCATCTAAAATAAGCAACTGTGCGTTATGCGACAAGGCAAGAGTGAGGGCATATTTCACCTTCATTCCTGCAGATAGCTGTGCAGGCGTTTTGTTTTCATCAAGTTTGAACATATTCATATATTTAGAATATGCAGCCTTATCCCATTTATCATAAAAGGATTTAGTAACCTCAGTAATTACTTTAATTTTTTTCTTTGAGTAATAATCAACTCCACCTGAAACCAAACCTACCCGCTGTTTAGCTTCAAATTCATTTTCTTTAAAGTTTGTATTAAAAAATAAAATTTCCCCACTATCCGGATGAACAAAGTTAAACAATGATTTTATAGTTGTAGATTTCCCTGCCCCATTTCTTCCTATAAAACCCGTAATCTTTCCTTTTTCAAGAGAAAAGGATACATTCTTAAGCTCAAAGGCAGGATATTTCTTACATAAATTTCTTACTTCCAATACACTCATTATTCATCTTTCTCCTCTCTAGAGATATCTTTATCAAAAATTTTTTTCGATAATTCTGTAATCATTGATTTTGGAGGTATAGCGATTCCTTTATTTTTATCACCAAGAAGTATAATAGTGTCACCTGGTTTGATATCAAAAATCTCTCTAGCTTCTTTTGGAATAACAAATTGTCCTTTCTCACCTATCTTTACTGTCCATGCATACTTGTCCTTTGGTTGTTTCATATTACATCACCACCTTGTTTGTTTTGTATGAAAAGTATGATTTGTATAACTTAATTATATCATATTATTTACAAAAATCAAATTATAAAGTAAATATACATAAAAACGCATCAAGTCTCCTCAATGCGTTTTTTAATAAATTTTATTCCTCTTCGCTATTTTTAAATTGATTAAAATACATATGATAATATTTACCTTTTTTAGCTATAAGTTCATCATGACTTCCCATTTCAATTATTCTACCGCCATCAATAACCATTATCTTATCTGCATCTCTTATGGTGCTTAGCCTATGAGCAATAATAAAACTAGTTCTTCCCTCCATAAGCTTGAGCATTGCTTCTTGTATCTTTAACTCCGTTCTGGTATCAACACTGCTGGTAGCCTCATCTAATATCAATATAGATGGTTCTGTTAATATTGCTCTAGCAATAGCTAAAAGCTGCCTTTGACCTTGACTTAAATTTGCTCCACTTTCAGAAAGAACAGTATCATAACCCTTTGGAAGTCTTTTTATAAATTCATGAGCATTAGCCATTTTAGCTGCCAGCTTTATCTTTTCATAAGAAGCTGATAAATTACCATACTTTATGTTTTCTTTTATAGTTCCTGTAAAAAGGTAAGTGTCTTGAAGTACTATCCCAAAACATCTTCTAAGACTATCACGAGTAAAATCTTTTATATTAATTCCATCTATGAAAATTTCACCCTTAGTTACATCATAAAATCTTGTAAGCAAATTTACTATAGTAGTTTTACCCGCTCCTGTAGGTCCTACTAAAGCTATAGTTTCACCTGCCTTAGCCTCAAAACTTACATTTTTAAGTATATCTACATCTTTTCTATAACCAAAATGCACATTTTTAAATTTAACTTGCCCATTAATTTTATCAACTTTTTTAGCGTCAACTGTATCCTCTTTTTCTTCTTTTTGATCCAGTATCTCAAATACTCTCTCAGCACCAGCAACTGCTGATTGAAGAGTGTTAAATACATTAGCAAGATTGCTGAGAGGCCTTACAAACTGTCTTGAATAGCTTAAAAAACTTGCAATAACGCCCACAGTAATCATATTTTCTACTGCCAGTATTCCACCTACACCAGCAACTGCTGCAAAGCCAATATTATTTATAACATTCATTATTGGCATTAAAAATCCAGAAAATATCTGTGCCTTTAATCCAATCTCACATAGCCTATCATTTATACTATCAAATTCTTTAATGGTTTTTTCTTCATGATTAAAAGCTTTTACCACATGAATTCCAGATATGTTTTCTTCTATATGACCATTTAATTTTCCAAGCTCCATCTGCTGACTTTTAAAAAGCTTTGCCGTTTTCCTTGCAATGCTTTTTGTAAGTAAAAATACCAAAGGAACTGTAACTAAACTGGCTAAAGTAAGTAAAGGACTAAGTATTATCATCATAACAAGAGAACCTACTATGGTTATGATTCCAGACATAAGTTGAATGGCAGACTGTGATATAGTAGTACTTACATTATCTATGTCATTTGATAATCTACTCATAATATCTCCATGAGAATTTGTATCAAAAAACATTACAGGCAGCTTTTGAAGTTTTAAAAATAGATTATTTCTCATACTCTTAACAATTCTCTGGCTAGAACTTGACACTAAAAAGCCTTGAATTAATACTAATACTGCATCCCCAAGATATGATACTGTAAGTGCTACTATCATTATAGTTAGAAGATTAAAATCTACCTTTCCATTTCTTATTGACATAGCATCAACAGCGCGTCCTATAAAATACGGTTCCAAAAGAACCACCGTTGAATCTGCTATAGTTAGAAGAAATATTATAATAAGTGTCTTCCTCTCAGATCCAAAGTAACCCCACAATCTTTTTAAAGTGTTTTTAAAATTTTTGGGTTTTTCAGCCGGTCCCATATTTTTTCTTCTACCTCTAAAGCCTGGGATAGGTACATTTACACTAGTATTTTTGCCATCTGACATTTACATCATCTCCTTTCCTATTTGTGAAAGAAAGATGTCCTTGTATATACTACAGTTTTTAAGAAGTTCTTCGTGTTTTCCAATGCCCTTTATTTGTCCATTATCCAAAACTATAATTTTATCTGCATTCATTACAGAAGTTATTCTTTGAGCTATCAAAATACAGCTTAAATCCTTTGCATATTTCTTTAGCCCCTCCCTTATTTGTACCTCTGTATCTGTATCTACTGCGCTAGTAGAATCATCAAGAATAAGAATTTCAGACCTTTTTAATAAGGCTCTTGCAATAGAAACACGTTGTTTTTGACCTCCAGAAAGATTAACTCCTCCCTGTCCAATTTTAGTTTCATAGCCTTCTGGGAGTTTTTCAATAAAATCATGTGCCATAGCAATCTTTGAAGCCTCTTTAACTTCCTCAAAGTTAGCCTTTTCATTTCCCCATTTCAGGTTTTCCATTATAGTACCAGAAAACAATAAAGCCTTTTGAGGAACCACAGCAACCTTATCTCTCAAATACTTAAAATTGAGGTCTTTTACATCCATCCCATGGATTTTTATCCTTCCATTTGTACAATCATAAAATCTTGGTATTAAATTTACAAGAGTACTCTTTCCTGAGCCAGTGGAGCCTATTACTCCAATTGTCTCTCCCCTATCTAATCTAAAAGATATATCCTTTAACACTGGTTCCTTATCTTTATTGTAAGAAAAATATACATCTTCAAACTCAAGGGTTTCCTTTTCAGAAGGTATAGTAAGTTCTTTTCCATTCATCATAGAATTTTCTTCTAGGAATACCTCTCCTATACGCTGAGAAGATGCCTTTGCTCTTACAAACATAGTAAATACATTAGTAACCATCATTAGAGAAAATAAAATTTGTGTCATATAGTTTGTAAATGCTATTATTTCTCCAACATGCATATTACCTTTATTTACCTTTATTCCTCCTATCCATAAAACCATGACAATACCAAGGTTTACAATCAAAGCAATTGCAGGAGTAAATACAGAGGTTACCTTCATGGCTATAGTTGAGGTTTGGGTAAATTCATCATTCTTAATTTGAAACCTTTCCACTTCATAATCAAACCTATTAAAAGCTTTAACAACCCTTACTCCTGATAAATATTCCCTCATAGTTGAATTTACATTATCGAGTGTTTTTTGCATTTTAACAAAATACGGGTATGCAAATTTCATATTTACGTATATTAAAACACCTACAACTGGTACAATAACAAACAGTATTATTGAGAGACGTAAATTAAGCCTAGTTGCCATTATTATGCTTCCAAGCCCTACAAGCGGTGCTTTTACAAATATTCTCATAAGCCCATTCACAAAATTTTGCACCTGTGTCACATCATTTGTGAGCCTCGTAACTAGAGAAGCACCTTCAAACTTGTCGATATTCTCAAAAGACAGATTTTGTATTTTCTTAAATAAATCACTTCTAAGCTCCGCTCCAAATTTTTGAGAAACATTACTAGCCATGACATTTCTAATGGAAGCTGCCACTGCACCAAAAGCTGTAACAAGCAGCATGACTCCTCCCAATTCCAAAACATAATTAAGATTTCTGCTTGCAACACCTTTATCCACAATTTTAGACATTATAGTAGGCTGCATTAAATCGCACAAGGCTTCAAGGGTAACAAAAAAAACTGCTGTAAAAAATCCCTTCCAATACTTATATACATAAGTTTTTAAATAGGACATAGTCTTATCCTCTCTTTCTATAGCCAATACATAAAATTATTAGTTCTAAAGTAGTATAAAAAATATTATAGTTATATTTGTGAAAAAATACTACATACATATGTCCTAAAAAATTAACAAGTAGCAAATTTACTAAAATCAAATTGCAAAATAGTAAATACATATTATAAATTTAATATTTTTTCATAACAAAAGAAAGGTTTTTCCCTTCCCAGGAAATATATTTCCCCAACAAAATTGTAATTACATTTTACAATCAAATCATTCATTTTTGCATTTATTGAATATGTATCAATTTTTAAATGCTTTATATTATTTTTTAATGCAAAGTCATCAACAAATTTCATTAATTCAGTGCCAACTCCACTTCTTCTATAGTTTGGATTAACAGCCATTCTATGAACAACCATGGCAGCTCCATTAAAAGACCAGCTTAATCCACCATATTCAGCTGGTTCTATCTTATTAATGCACACAAACCCTGCCAATTTTCCATCTCTATCGACTACAAACAGTTCTCCTTTTTCAATATCACTCGTAAAATCTTCTTCCTTAGGATAATTTTCATCCCATTGAGTGTTACTATAACTCCTCATTTCTTCAATAGTTTCTTTTATAATTTGCATAATATCTTTTATATCTTTTTTAGCTGCTTTTCTCACAATAATAGCCCCCTAAAATTTTTTCACTTCTTTCCAATCACTTTCAATATTCTTTCTCATTTTTTTAACTAATTCATAAACTAATTCTTTTTCCTCTTGATTAAATTTATCAAAACAGACCCCAATATTTCTATTTTCCTCATCAATAATAAACGAATATGCTTCTAATGCTTTTTTCTTTGGATAAAGCCTCCACATTCGCTTATCACTCTCATCCTTTTCTTTGTATATATATCCTGCATCAATAAGTTTTTGTATAGCCTTTGCAGTTGTCGTTTTATCTACCTTTAAAAGATTTGATAAATCAACTTGATTGATTCCATTATTTTCACATATTCTTGTTAAAAATGTGAACTGACCTTTTTGTAATTTTAATTCCTTAAACTTCAAATCACTTATGTAATTAATACATCGCGACAAAGTACCTACTTCCCTCAATATATAGCTATCTAAACTGTTAATATTTTTTCACCCCCCTATAAATATAGTTGAAATTTCAACTAATTATTCTTATGTTATCACAGTATAGTTGAAGTTTCAACTAAAATTTGCATAAAAAAATTGTAAATAGATTTCTTCTATTTACAACTCTCAACTTTTCTACTACAAATATAATTTTCTTTCAATTCTCTTATCAAATTCTGACCAGCTGCCTGGTTCCGTTTTTTCTTTAATTTGAAAAATTTTATTCATGGTAGCATCTACAGAATCTGCATAATTAATTATAAAAGCCTCTTCCATATTCATTTCCCTTGGAGATCCATACTCAAGCTTCCCATGATGTTGAACAATACAACCTTTTATTCTATTAATAAAATCCTCTGAATACAGGTCTGGATTTTTTCTTACAGCTTCATCTACAAGTTCCACTCCAATAACAATATGCCCTTCCATTTGACCCCTCATCGTATAAGTAAAAGGACCATCATAATCATATTCATATACTTTTCCAATATCATGAAGCTTTGCTGCAAGCACTGCTATTTCCGTTCTTCTACACTCATATTTTTCACAAAGCTTAATAGTTAATTCCATAACATTTAGCGTATGTTCTGCAAGTCCTCCTATATAGTTATGGTGCATAGATACTCCGCCTATTCCCCTTTTAAATTTATCTAAAAAAGCTTCATTTTTAAAAAAATAATCGTCTAAAGCTTTTGCTTCCTTTGAAATGATATATTGGTTTGTATATTCTTGAAGCTTCGCCATAATAGCTTCAATAGGTCTCTTTACTGTTGGAAGATAATCTGCTATATCATACTCTGAAAGCACAGTATAACTTTCTACACTTAAATTTGTACCTTTAGTTCCTTGAAGCTCTATAACTACTCCCTGCTTAATATCACCATATTTATTAGGGAGACTAACTTTTGCTTCTCCACTTTTATCTGCTAATATACAAACACTTCTATCTGTATCTCTAAATAGCACTTTCATTACCATTAATGATACCTTTACATCTTCTCCAATTTTAAAATCCGATAAGAATTTTTCTTTTGTATTCATATACTCCCTCCAAAAATCAACCTTTAGTTTATACACTGGTATTAAATAAAATTTAGAATTTTTTTGCTGTACTTTGAGCATTTTTAATTGCAGCTTGAACAATTGCCTCTACGTTTTGGCCAATTACATCTAATTTTTCTGCCGCTATAGTAGTAAAATCAGTTATCCCCAAAAATCCTAATATAGTTCTCAAATACCTTTCTCCCATTTCATATTCATTAGCTGGTTCTTCGGAATATTCGCCACCTCTTGCCACAATATAAACAACCTTTTTCCCTTGACACAACCCAACCGGTCCTTCTGCGGTATATTTAAAGGTAATTCCTGTAACACATATATAATCTATATAAGCTTTTAATATTGCAGGAAAACTTAAATTCCAAAATGGTGCAGCAATTATATATTTATCTGCCTCTACAAATTGATATGCATATTTTAGAATTGGATGATCCTTACCTTCTCCCGGCTTTGTAACGTGAAGATTAATTCCCTCTTCTGTTAAAAAGTCTATACCCTCTTTGTACAAATCTAAAGTTATAATTTCATCATTAGTATTAATCTTTTTATATTCCTCAACAAAACTATCTGAAATTCTAA
The DNA here is from genome assembly GCF_045310695.1 of Clostridium neuense. Classification (NCBI taxonomy): domain Bacteria; kingdom Bacillati; phylum Bacillota; class Clostridia; order Eubacteriales; family Clostridiaceae; genus Clostridium; species Clostridium neuense. The sequence goes on along the minus strand of NZ_JBJIAA010000003.1, from coordinate 260,721 downwards.
AGGTTCTTGATTCTCCTGGCTTTTTTGCATTGGCTTTAATATATAGCACTTTACTCATATTAACTTACCTCACTTTATACTTTTAATTTTACGCTATAATAATATTATTATCATTTTCTAAATTTAAATGTATTGCTTTTTATCTTTGTAACATCATTCCTCTTACTAGCAGCTTTAAAATAATTGCATTGCCATATTATCTGCAACATATTGTGAAGTTTATTATATACAGGTGAAACTAGAGAATATAACACTGTTTTTTATGAATGGCATTTATTTACCTAAATTAAAAAATCCCCTATATAACTTATCAGTTGCTATACAATTTAAGACTGGTTTTATAGTCTAAAATACTTGTACATATTTCTATATTCCACACAAATAGCATATTATATATAGATAGACAACGTGGAATATTAAAATTAATGATTAAAAGAAAACTATTGAATTATATTGTATAATATTTATATAATGCATTTTAGGAGGTCACGGTTTTATGAATAATAAACTAACTCAAGAAAATATAAGAAAATTAAAGGAAGAACTAGATTATAGAATGACAGTAAAAAGAGCTGAAATAGCTAAGGAAAAATTAATAGCAGCTGCACATGGCGATAGGTCTGAAAACGCAGAGTATAAAGAAGCTTGTGCAAACTATAGAGAAAATGATAACAGAATTCAATATTTAATGACTATGATTTCAACTGCAACTATAATAGATGACAAAAATATAGATAAGACTTCATTAGGCGTTAATTGCAAAGCTAAAATTAAATTTATAGAAGATAATGAAGAAGCTATTGTAACATTAGTAACTACTTTGGATGTAGCTCCTGAAAACATGTGTATAAGCATAGAATCAGATTTAGGGAAGGTCCTACTTGGTAAAAAAGTTGGCGATATAGTTGAAGTTGACGCTCCAGGAGAAAAGTATACAGTAAAAATACTAGAAATACTATAATTACTAATACCTAATTTTTCTTTAATAAAATAATACAAAAATTAAATACATACTGAATAATATAGAAAAAGAGAGGATTACTTAGTGTTTAACAAAATAAAAAATAATAAAGCAATACTTCAAGTTTTCATTTACTTAATGCTTGTTACAATCTTCTTAATAGAAAATAATATTAACCTTGGAGGACATAAAATTTATTGTAAATTAGATGATATAATTCCTTTTATACCTGCATTTATAGTCCCCTATTGTTTGTGGTTTTTATTTATTGTAGGTACGGGCATTATTTTTCTTTTAAAATCAAAAATTGATCTTGAAAAAACTTTTTTATCAATTAATATTTGTATGGGAATTGGATTATTAACTTATTTTATATATCCAAGTTATATAACAATTAGACCGAAAACTTATGGTAAAGATATTTTTTCACAAGCTGTAAAACTTCTTCAAGAAGGTGATTCACCAGCAAGTGTATGTCCCAGTCTTCACGTTGCAATCTCCATATCACTTTACACAGGAATTATAGATTCCTTTTTCTTTAAAAATAGATTTGGCATAAAGATTTTTGCAGCAATTCTCACTTTTTTTATATGCATTTCAACACTATTTATAAAACAACATTCTGCAATAGACGTTGCTTTCGGCCTAATATTAGGCTTTGCTTCTTATATTTTTGTATATAAAGTATATTTTAATGAAAATTCAGTCTTAAAACATGCAAAAGAGGTCACGCCACAAGAATTACACTATAAAAATGATAACTTTTAATATAGTTACAGCTATTGAAATTTATTTGTACCAAAATGCCTAGAAGATGGCATTTTGGTACAAATAAATTTGGAGTTTTAGGTGTCCTATCTTTAAAAACTTTTATCTTTCCTATATGGTACACAGCATACTTTATAACTTCACCCTCTAGAAATATATTTCCTTTTAAAATAATCTTGCTTGAACTCACAGATTACATGCAAATTCTAGAGTCCAGACTTCCTGTAGTTCATACTATCTACAATTTAATTGCAATTTCATTTAATTTTTCGGACATAGATGTAACTTCTTCTATACTTGATGTTATTTCCTCAGTAGCAGCTGCTTGTTCTTGACTTGCAGATAAAGAACTTTGACTTTTCTCACTTGATTCGTTCACTTTTGCTATAATTTCTTTAGTTAACTTTTGAATTTTAGGAACTGTACTCTTAGACTCTTCAGATAACTTTCTAATTTGATCCGCTACAACCCCGAATCCTTTTCCTGCTTCGCCTACCCTTGCTGCTTCTATAGCAGCATTCAATCCAAGCATCTTAGTTTGATCTGCTATTTCTTTTATAAATGAAGATACTTCACTTATTTGTTGCGATAAACTTATTATATCACCTATGCTGTTATTAAGACTCTGTTCATTTACATGGATAGTAGATGCTGAGGTTGCCAATTCTTCAATAGTAGCAGATATTTCTGAAAGGCTTTCTTCCATGTTTCTTGACATTTCCCTTAATTCAACTGCTGCTATTTTAGGTATAATCATTCCAAAAGTTCCAATTAATTCATTTGTATCATTACTGAAAAGAGGTTCACAAATTGATAAAACTGGCACACCATATAATGAAGCATCGTACTCTGATGAAAAAGACTTTTTAGTTTTTATTACTTTAGCAGCTGTTGTGTCTTCAGTAAAACTATCTCCAACTTTTAGCTGAGGCAATTGAAAATGCTTTGAATTTTGTATGTCTAAAAATTTATTTAAGTCTGTAATAAACAGTACAGCACCATCAGAAAACATCTCAGATAATATTGGTGCAAAATCATCAAATGCCTTCATTAATGGATGTAATAATGGAAATACAGTAGAGAATACTCCAACTGCTTGTCCCTCATCGTTTACTATTGGCTCTGCAACAATCTTAAGCCTCATTCCATATAGTGAACGAGGAACATTTTCTATAAGTGTTCTATTTTCCCTCATGGCTTTACCAGTTATACTATTAGGGTTTAATTTCTCTCCCACTTGAAATATATCTAAGTCAAATTCAGCAGATGCTTTTCTCCAAGTATAAGTAACTCCATCGCTAGTTAAATATATAACACCTCCAGGTATTACGTTTGCTTGTGTTTCGCACATATTTTTTATATGCTCTACTCCATTTGTAGAAATCATAAACATTCTCCTCTCAGCGTAAGCTTAATATATGATAGAATTATATACTAAATTAATATGCTTTTCTATAATTTTAGATATAATTTAACATCAGTATTTATAATATCTATTAAAATACTGATGCTAAAGCACTTCTATGTAAATTATTTCTAAATTTTTAGATGATTTATCTTTAATAAAATTATTTTTTATATAAAAGAACTCCCGATATAACACTCGAGAGTTCTTTTATATAAAAATTTTAACAACTAGCTTTTTATTAAGCAATATAATTAATCAATTCACATTAATACTTAAATAGCAACAAACTACTTGCCTGTATTTCCTGATGCTGTATTTGTTGATTGGTTCGTATTTGTATTTTGATTTGTTCCTCCTGTTGAATTATTTGTATTGGTGTTTGAATTTGTCCCATTTCCTGAGTCCTTTGTATCTGTATTTGAAGGCGTTGTATTGGTTGGTGATTTTTCATCCTTATTTTCGTTTGCCCCACCCGAAGTCCCTTTTGTATCTACATTTTGACTTCCAGTAGTTGGTGTCTTTGCACCTCCATTTTTATTCTCATCATTTGATGATGAATTTACGCCTCCATTTTTATTCGGTTTCTGTGAATATGGCCTTGCATTTGTATTTTTAGTTTGTCCACTTGATGATTCACTTCCACCTCTAGTTGATCCATCTCCAGATTTCTTTAAGTCTGTAGACTGTTTACTAACATCCGTTTTTGTAGTTGAAGCTTGCGCACTATTAGGTGTACTCTTAAAGCAAAATTTAACTAAACCTGCAGCAATTATAAGTAAGACAATTGAGGTAACAGCTATAATCGCTTTTTTTCTATTACTTATATTCATTATTTCTTTACCTATTGATTTCTTGCTGCTTGGTGCCTTATTCATAACCATTGTAAAATCATCATTCTTACTAGGAACCGCTGCCTTATTTCTTTTTGCTGAATCCGAGGTTCCTCCATTTGTACTTTTTTGTGTATTAAATAATGCAGATAAAATTCCATTTTGTTCTTCAGAATCTATTCTCTTAAAATTTTCAGGTGATCTCATTACAATTACAGGTTTAGTACGTTTCTCTATATATACTGTAACTGAAAACTTATCACCTTTACTTAAAAAAGGTATATCAATATCTAAAATATTCCCCTTTACTGAGGAATCAAATCTTAAACCCTTTGTTATTTTAGCATCTGCAATTTCTAAGTTACTTCGTGAACTTTGTATATTTAAAGTTAATTCGTGAATTATTTTTTTTGATAAGTTACTTATAGTAATAACATACGCATAAACCTTCCTGTTGTTTTTTTCTGTAGGTACACCATTTCCTATGCTGCATAATATTCTAGGTGCTAAATTTTTAAAATGCTCTACCAATAATCCCGATATAATTGATATTATTATAGTTACAATTGCAGTTTTAATAACATTCATCATACTAATCTTCGCTTCCTTACTTTTTTCCGATTTCTTAATAAATTATAAAGTAGATGGGTATCTGTGTCAAACTAAACATACATGCAGCTTATAATTCACTATTTATCAATATTCCACATACCTTTTGTTTATTACAAAATTTATCATTTCATTCATTAGGCTTATATAAAATCACACTTTCAATATAGTTTATGTATCTTCTTAACTCATTTGATTGTTCTCTAGTAATTTCTCCAAGTTCATACATTCTGCGGATCTCCGAGCGTTCCACATCCATTGCCTTTATTCTTAACTCTTCTTTTTGTTCTATACTCTTTTCATTGTATTTCACCATCGTTCCCTTTAGTCTATTAATCATGCTTTTATAATCAAAAATCACTGTATTAAGCGCTTTAGACCTTCCATGCTTCTTTTCACATTCCTTCAGAGTTTTAACTGCAGTTCGAGCTGCCCTTAGCTGAATATCTTTTACTAGCTGTAAATTATTTAACGTAGTACATTTTCGCTTATGGTAATTTCTATAAAGGCGCTTCCACCATCTTATTAGTTTTCTTATAAGATACATAGTATCCTGACGAGTATTTCTTAAAAAAGCTTCTTCCCTATAATCAAAAGCTTTATCAAAATTCATAAAAAGTTCTTCATTTATTTCATTCTTATCTATTAATTCATATACATATCTTCTCTCTGCCTCCAATGCTAACAATCGTACTTCTATTACTTTCCTTTGTTCAACATCTGCCCCCTGTACAAATGAATCCTGCTTAAATCTATGCTTCTGAAATATCCTTCTATATTCATTAATCAATTCATAGGCTGCAGCCTCATTATTCTCATCTACTTCCGCTTCAATTGATTTAATACTAGCTAATAAAAGTTTATTCTTCGCCACATTTAAATCATTATTATAAGTTTTTTCACCTTCTACTAATCCATCTTTGCTTAGAAATGGCAAGAACACTGTTGCAGCTACTAATGTAAATAATATTACAGCCGCAGTCAAAAATAATATAAGTGACCTTTGTGGAAATGCCCTCCCACTGTTTAAAAAAAATGGGATTGATAAAACTCCTGCCATTGTAACCGTACCTCTAACACCAGTTAAACTAGTTAACAAAGCAACTTTTATATTTGGTTTTTCAATATTCTTTGCCTTACCAAAATGATATTCACAATAAGAAGAAAAATATGCCCAAGCAAAACGAATTGTTAAAACAGCTCCACAAATAGAAGCCGCATATCCTACAGCTCTCCAATTTCCTATATCTGGATTAGCTATTGTTTCTACCATTGATAAAGGTATATTTAGTCCCAATAATAAAAATACACTTCCATTTAAAACAAATAAAATAATTGACCATATGTTTTCTGTAAGAACCTGCTCTTCAGCTATTCTAATTTCTATTCTTTCTTTTATTAATGAATGAACTATTCCGGCCGCTACCACTGCAATTACTCCTGATGCATGCAAAAATTCTTCTGTGATGGCAAAAATGCCAAATGGCGTCAATATTTGCAGCAAAGAATGAAATATGACATCATTTATTCCTTCTTTACGTAAAGTAAATCTTATAACTGTTATGAGTAAGGTGAAAATTAATCCCACAGCTGCACCTACTAAAAATACATATGCAAAATTTAAAATTGCTTTTCCTAATGAAAAATTACTAGTTACCACAGCAGTTATTGCATAATTAAAGGCTACTATACCAGATGCATCATTTATTAAAGATTCTCCTCTAACAAGATTTAATATCTTTTCTGGTATATGAATACGCTTTTCAATCCCATTTACAGCTACTGGATCAGTTGGAGATAAAATAGCTGCTAATGCAAACGCTGCAGCAAGAGGGATATCTGGTATCATCCAATGAATAAAATATCCTCCTCCAATAGTTGTTAAAATAACTAATACAAGAGAATTTCCAAATATAGACCACTTCATTTTCCACAATTCATTTCTAGGAAAATACTTGCCATCATTATATAAAATTGGTGCCACAAATAAAAGAAAAAACCACTGTTCTTTTATTTCAAATGAATTCTGTTTAAAAGTAATTGCAAGAATTACGCCTAAAGCTATTTGAATTAATGCTGTAGGAATAAATGGTATATAGTGACTAATAATATTAGAAATTAACAAGCATACCATAAGAAGCAATATTATCATTAACAAATTCATTAAAAAATCCTTTCTCTGCAGTATTCCATATATTTTAATACCTTAAATAAAAACAAATCACCTTGAAACTTTAACTGGTATATCTATATATATTATAACCATTTTAAAAATAAAAATAGAAATAAAAACCGCATTGAACTTCTCCAATGCGGTAAATTTAGATTTATTCACTTTTATAATCTAAACCAAGTCAAATTAATCATCTAATCCAACAGCTTTACCAATAGAACGATTATATAAATATGTTTCGATTTCTTCCAATGATTTTCCTTTTGTTTCATATAGAACAAATTTTGCAAATAAAAATCCTATTACACAAATTGCAGCAAAACCAAAGAAGATTATAGATAATCCTACTGTTTCAAGTAACACTGGGAAGAATAAAGCAACAACAATGTTTCCAAACCAGTTAACTGCTGATGCAATACCAGTTGCAAGGCCTCTAACGTTACTTGGGAATAATTCTCCGACTACGATCCAAGTAGCAGCAGCCCAAGAATATGCATAGAAAATAACATATATACATATGAATAAGAACACAGTCCAAGTTGCCCAAGCATGATTAGCTTTAGCAGCAGGATAAATTAATCCAACCAATAATAAAGATGCTCCCATTCCAATAGAACCTGTCATAAATAAAGTACGACGCTTAAATTTATCTACAACTAGTAAAGTTATAGCTGTTGCTACTACAAAAACGATACCAATACCAACAGTACTAATGACACCACCAATTGATGAACCAAATACCTTAGATAAAATTTGAGAAGAGTAATAAAAAATTGTGTTTGCTCCCTGTACTTGTTGTAAAAATGTCAAACCACAACCTGCAATTACAGCAGGTAAAGCTGTCTTTCCAAATAAGTCCTTAAATGTTCCATTAGCGCTATGCTTAGCGTTAACGATTGCATCATACTCACTTGCAGCTTCCTCAGGAGAACGCAATGCCTGTAACACCTTTAATGCTTCATCATTTTTACCAATTCTAGACAAAAACCTTGGTGATTCTGGTAAGATAAATGTCCCAAATAACAACACTAATGCTGGAACAGCTGCTCCACCAAGCATCCAACGCCAACCTTCAAATACATGTACAAATGCATAATTTACACCATAAGCAATAAGCATTCCTACAGTTATCATTAATTGATTCAAACCTGATAGTTTTCCACGTGTTTCCGCAGGACTAATTTCACCCATATACATTGGAACTAAAGCGGAAGCACCACCTACAGCTACACCTAAAATAAGACGAGCCGCAATCAAAAGACTTGTACTCTTAGAGAAACCAGAACCTAAAGCACCAATTGCAAATACAATTGCACTCCACATAATCATTCGACGACGACCAAAACGATCTGCTAAGTAAGCCATTAATGAGGCACCAACCATAGCCCCTAAAAACAATCCCGAAGTAATCATACCTTCTAACCAAGGATTAACATTCCAGGTTGCTTTAATTCCTGGCAACGCACCATTGATTATTCCTATATCATATCCAAACATAAAACCGCCAAAAGCTCCAAAGAAATAAATTAATGCTGGAGATACTTTTTTATTCATTATAATTCCTCCTTAAACAGTTAATAAATAATATTTATTTAATTTAACAATTGAGTAAACGTTGTAAAAAAAATCAAATTAAAAATCGTTATACACCTTGTACTCGATTACATTTTATACAACTTTGTATACGTTTCATACTCGAAAAAACTGTAAAAGGAGAAAAAATCCGAACACTTATTTAAATCATTTTATATTACTTGTATAACTTTCTGTAATCATTGGGCAAATATCCTGTTGTTTCCTTAAAAACCTTACTCATATATTTTGAATCTGAATATCCAGTTAATTCAGCAATTTGATACACCTTTAATTCTGTTCCTAGTAGCAGTGCTTTAACTTTATTAATTCTATAATTTCTAGCATAGGTATTAAAGGATTCTCCAATTTCCTTTTTAAACTGCTTTCCCAAATAATCAGCTGTAATATTCAATTTTGCTGCAATTTCATCCAAATTAATTCCTTGATTGTAATACTCGTGAATTAAGCTCTGTGCCCTTTTAACAACTAAACTTACTGTTTTATTTTCTTCCCCAATATTTGACGCTAAAATTTCTTCAAATAATTTATACAATACTTGTTCAATTTCTTCCCAGGTAATGGATAACATGATATTCTTCAAAAGTGTTTGAACATCCAAATTTTGATATAGTAAACTATTCAACTCTTTTGATGTATTAATTACAGCCCAGCAAAAATTAACGCAAGCTTCCTTAATATCTTTAGGTTCATAAATTTCACTTCTACAGTAAGCTTCAAAAGCAGTAAAAATTTCTTTTACATTTTTCACATCCTTTTTTATGATGGCAACTTTAATTTTATTTTCAATATCTATTGGATATAAAAACTGCTTCGTCCTCATATTACTTACAACACCATAATCTATGAGCGCGCCTTCTCCCATGGTTAGATTAAACTGAAGTTTATTTTTCAAAGCTTCTACACTCTCATTCATCTTCAGTAAACCATAACTAAAATTCCATCCATAAACAAATTTCGTTGAAATATTACTTCTAATAACTGATATAACGCTTTTTTCAAAATAAGTCTTAACCATATCTTTATTTTTCATGTTATAAATGACTAAAATTACAATATTCCATTGACTAAATTCTAAAATATTAAAATTAAATTCTTGTTTATTTAGCAATTTTAGCTGAGCTTTTAATTTATCTATTTTATCAGAAAATAATTCACCTAGGTATATTTGAAAAATCCCCATGTCATCTGTAGCTACTAAATTATACTGTTCCTCTAAAAATTTATTTAAATCCTCTGACATATTTAAATTTCCCAAAACACTTCTCGATAAAATACTATCTAGCTCATAAAGCTCTTTTGGATGCTCTGCCCTAACCTTTCTTTCCTCATTAAGCTGATTTTCTATATGTTCTAATGCCGATGATAAATCTAAAATTGATATTGGTTTTAAAATATACTCACTAACCCCTAAAGAAATGGCTTTTTGGGCATACTCGAACTCTGAATAAGCACTTAATACAATAGCCTTTACTTGAATCCCATCACTTCTTAATGCATGCAACAGTTCTAAACCATCCATTTTAGGCATTTTAATATCTGTTATAATTAAATCTGGTTTTTTTGCTTTAACTAAATTTAATCCTTCAACTCCATCTTCCGCTTGTCCAACAATTTCATATTTACTATTGATTTTTTCTAGCGTCCTAGAAATTCCTTTTCTAATTACATACTCATCTTCGATGATTGCAATTGTCATACAGTTACCTCCTCACTTTTTTTCTTTAACCTCTTTGGTATTCTTATATATACTCTTGTGTACTTATTTTTTTCACTTTCAACATGAATTGCTGCTTCTTTTCCATAATACATTTCCAATCTTCCAAGAACATTTCCAATTCCTATGTGGTCTTTTGAATATTCATGCTTTAGCTGATTATTATTTATTTTATGCATAATTTCTTCATCCATACCTTTACCGTTATCCTCAATGCAAAACTCAATGGAAGCTCCTTTTTCCTTGCAGGTTATAATCAAAATATAAGTTTTATTTTTTTCAGAGAAACCATGACGAATTGAATTTTCTATAAAAGGCTGCAATAGTAATTTGTGTGTTTCACAATTCTGTAACTCTTCACTTATATTTACAAAAAACTCAAATTTATTTTCTAATCTGGCTTCCTGCAAATAAATATATGGCTTTAACCATTCTAGTTCATCTTTTACTGTGACAATTCCATTACTGTTTAGTACTGCATAGCGCAATATTTTTCCTAAAGAATTAATCATGTTACTAATTTCAAATTCTTCATTTTCAATAGCCTTCCAGTTAATAGTATCTAAAGTATTATACAAAAAATGAGGATTTATTTGAGCTTCTAATGCCTTTATTTCAGCATCCTTTTGTTTTAGAGTTGCTTGTGTAACATTTTGCATCAACTCTTCAACACGTTCCACCATTCTGTTAAAGCCATCTGCTATAGTAAAAATCTCATTAGGCATATTTTTATCCTCCTCAATTTTAACTTTTAATTCCCCCTTTTCTACTACTTTCATGGCATTAACTACTGTTCTAATAGAGCTTGTAAGCTTACTAGTCCATTTAAATACAACTAGTACTAGTATAACTACAATACAAACCATCATGATTATAGTGGTTTCTTCTTGCTGGCGTATAACCTCCATATATTGCTTTTCATCGTACAAATTTTTAATTATCCACCCAGATTTATTATCCTTAATTTCAGTTATTTTATATTGAGAACTAAACTCATTTTTTTCTTTTTCCCCAATTTTATTCTTATCCTCATAATAAACCAATTTACCATCTTTATCACAAATCATATTCACGCCCAAATTTTCATTTTGATCATTGCCCTGATACTGCTGCTTACACACTTCCTCCAGTACAGATGAGTCAATGCTTATAATAACCGTACCAATATTCTTATAAATATCTCTATAATCTATCATCTTATGGGCCATGTGAAACATATAGTATTTTTCATCACCAATTTTGGTCTCAAATTGAGTTGGAAGATACAGTATAGGATCTTCATTCTTCATAGTGTTATTGAAGCTCTTATTAAATTTAATCCACTGACTATTTTCCGAGGAGGACGATAACTTATCATAATAAATAATTCTTCCGCTGCTAGTTATAATAGTTAGTCCTTGTACATATGTGTTCTTATTCACTATCCTATTTAACCTCCTACGAAGCTGGCTATAAAGAACATCCGTATCTCCTTTTTGTTCATTCATGTCTTCAACTATTGGAATAATATCCTCACTTGTATAAACGTCATAAATTAAACTTTCATAAACATTTAAAGAAAGTTCTAAGTACTGCTGTGTCTTATATACATTGCTTTTAATCAATTGATTCATATTTTTCTCAATATAGTTTTTCATACGGAAGTTAAATATAATCATTGCTAATGTAACTGGAATAATAGACAATACTAAGAAAGCTGAGATTAATTGGTAAACTAAACTGTTTCTTTTTTTCATATTATTCATTTCATTGTTCCTCTTTTGAAATATTATTCATACTTTGCTGCGCTTCTTCTAAAATTTTGTCTAAATCTTTGCCACCCATTATGATCTCATTCATAGCATTAGAAATGACTTCAGATTTAAGCGGCCATTCTTTAGTAATTTCTCTTTGCCTTGAATACTTATAAATTTCATAAAACTTTCTCATAACCTCATCATCTAGATATTGATCCTTCATAATATCTGTTCTTGCTGCTAAAAATCCAAACTTGCTAATATAAGACTTTACACGATCCTTCTGAGTAACATATTTTATAAACTTAACTGCCTCATTCTTGTTCTTTCCCTTTAGCACAGCCCAATTTTCTCCTCCTATTATAGAAACGTTTTCTCCTACCTTAGGAAGAAATGTTACATTCCAATTTAAACCTTTACCTTTTTCACGAATAGTTTGCACTATCATTGGTGAATTAAACATCATCGCAATTTTTTTATTTACAAATTGATTCATTAAGTCAACCAAGGTTAAATTAGTAGTAGCTTTACTCATTGAACCATCTCTAACTAAATTCTGCAATATTGAAAAAGCTTGCTTCCCTTCTGAACTATTAATATTATCTATTTCACCACCATATGACCATAAAATTGGGAGAAACTCATAAAGGCTTTCTTCACTTTGAAGCGCTGTCATACCAAAGCCATAAGTGCTTCCATTGGTTAGTTTTTCTGCAGTTTCCTCAAATTCTTCCCAAGTCTTAGGCACTTCACATCCAGCTTCCTTGAGCATATCTTCATTATAGAACAAGGCTAAACAGTTAGCTCCAAATGGTACTCCATATATTCTACCGTTCATTTTACACGAATTTAAAACTGTTTGATCATAAGAAGCCCAATCGTCCATCTTATCAGTTAAATCTTCAAACAAATTCATTCCGTTATAATAAGCATGATCTGCTGAATCTATTAAAACTAAATCTGGGGTATCCTTTTTTATCACACTTAAGGATAACTGCTTTTTAAAATCTTCATCTGGAACTTAACTAGCTTTTACCTCTATTTTATTCTGAGACTTATTAAATTGATTAATTAAATTACTAAGTTCCTGCTGATTTTTAGCAATATCCCAATAATACCACAAAGTAAGCTGTATTTTACTACTTTGTTTCTTACTAACAGCTGTATTTTGATCAGGAATTATAGAACAACTAGTAAGGATAAACGTTATCATCACTATGCAAAACGCCTTTTTTATAGAACCTTTCATCCATATTCCTCCTTTGCTATGGTCTTTTCATGCTTATTATTAATTATAGCATATGTTTATGTCATATTAAAAAGTCAATAATTTCATTATAATCAACAACTTAAAATAAAATTAATATCATGTACGCAAATAGTAAAGATTCAGCTACTCAGATAAATAAAACATTAGTAAAAGTAAAAGAGAATATAAATAATATTTTCATACTTTTACTAACCATCTTACTTTATCAATCCAAATGCTAATCCTTAGCTATTACTTATATTTAGAAAATGCAAATCGTCTTTCTCTTGTTATAACAATTTAAAATTTTAAGTTTAAGATAAAATTATATTGATTAAATTTTATTTTGATAGTACAATAACACTATAGGTTGTACGTACAAGATTTGTTTTGTATGAATATTTATTAAAGTACTTATTTTTATTCTAAATAAGCAAAGCTATAATTTGAAATAGAATTTAATACTAATCAACAGCAATATTGATACAAAAAGTTATACGTACATGCTACATGATACTTAGCTTTGTATTTATTAGGAAATTGTTTACAAGTACTTTAAAATTCTATAAATCCAAATTACATATACGCTAAATACCATGATAAAAAATGCTAACAAAGATGTATAGTATTAAAGCCTAAAATCAAAATATTTTATGGAGGAATAAATACATGAATGATATTAAAAATTCTATTATAAGCGGAAAAACAACACTTGGTATTGAACTTGGTTCAACCAGAATTAAAGCAGTTTTGATTGGTGAAGATAATACACCTATTGCTTCAGGAAGTCACGACTGGGAAAACGGATATATAGATAATATCTGGACATACAGCTTAGAAGATGTTTGGAAAGGTATACAAGATAGTTATAGTAAAATGGCAAATGACATAAAAGAAAAATACGGAGTAACCCTTGAGACTATTGGTGCAATCGGTTTTAGCGCAATGATGCATGGTTATATGGTTTTCGACAAAAATGATGAACTTTTAGTACCATTCCGTACATGGCGTAACACTATTACTGAAAAAGCTTCAGAAGAATTAACCAAGCTTTTTAACTATCATGTTCCTCAAAGATGGAGTATTGCTCATCTTTATCAGGCTATTCTAAATGGTGAGAAGCATGTTTCTGATATCAGTTTTCAAACAACCTTAGCCGGATATGTACATTGGAAATTAACAGATCAAAAAGTTCTAGGTATTGGTGAAGCATCAGGAATGTTCCCTATCGATATAAATACAAAAAATTATAATGCAAAGATGATTGAACAATTTGATGAATTAGTTGCTTCCAAAAACTTCTCATGGAAACTCGAGAATATTATGCCAAAGGTTTTACTAGCCGGTCAAAATGCTGGTGTTCTTACTGAGAAAGGAGCAAAACTTTTAGATGTTACAGGAAATCTTAAACCTGGTATTCCATTTTGTCCACCAGAAGGTGATGCAGGAACAGGTATGGTTGCAACTAACAGTGTAGCAAAGCGTACAGGTAATGTTTCAGCTGGCACTTCAGTTTTTGCAATGATTGTGCTTGAAAAAGAATTATCAAAAGTATATGATGCAATTGATTTAGTTACCACTCCAACTGGAAACCTAGTTGCCATGGTGCATTGTAACAATTGTACATCTGATCTTAACGCATGGGTTAACATATTTAAGGAATTTGCTGAAGCAATGGGACTAGAAAACGTTACTATGGATAAGTTGTTCTCAGTTTTATATACTAAAGCACTTTTTGGAGATCCAGACTGCGGTGGCTTGCTTGCTTACAATTATTTCTCAGGTGAACATATAACTAATTTTGAAGAAGGTCGTCCTTTATTTGTGCGTAAACCTGAAAGCAATTTCAACTTAGCTAATTTCATCCGTGTAAACTTATTTACTGCTTTAGGTGCATTAAAAACTGGTTTAGACATTCTTCTCAAAGATGAGAATGTTAAAGTTGATGAAATGTTAGGTCATGGAGGATTGTTTAAAACTAGAGGTATAGGTCAAAAAATCATGGCTGCCGCTATAAATGCTCCTGTCACTGTTATGGAAAATGCCGGAGAAGGCGGTGCATGGGGAATTGCACTACTTGCTGCTTACATGATTAATAAAACTGAAAATGAAACATTAGACGATTATCTATCACAAAAAATATTTGCAGGAAAAGTTGGTACGAAGATGAATCCAGATCCTACGGATGTTAAAGGCTTTGATGAATTCATGAAGCGTTACACTAATGGACTTTCAATTGAAAGAGCTGCTGTAGATAATCTTAAATAGTGCAAAGCACAATGCTCAATGCTTAAAAAAGTCCTATAAATCTTAGATTTATAGGACTTTTTTAAGCATTCCTTCAGCATTGCTACTTCGCTCCTGCATAGTTCAAAGGTGATTTATCATTTTCGTAGAGAAACAGATTACAGAAATTGCATAGCATTTTGTTTCTATACTTGAACTCCAAAAATTGCTACATTCTGGTTGTACAAATCAAACTTATTGTCTTTCCACTTTAAAACATTTAGGAAATACCCTAAAGCATCTGCATTGTATCTTCCAGCTATTTTTTGATAAGCCAGTAACTCATACACCCCATCTAAATCATAATCCACAGGATATAAACCGCTTAATGGATTTACAAATCCGCTAATTGGCTGCTTTAAAACTCCATTATCATAATATATCTCACTTAAGTAACCCGAATCTCTAGTAGATATATCTATAATATACTTTTCATTATTTTTTCTACTAATAGCTTCAACCTTGTAATTGTCTTTATAAGTAATCTCATATTTATATTCTTCATTATATTCATTAAAATCGAAGATCAATTTAGGTACATTTTTTGTAAAGGTATATATATAATCATACATAAACGCACCACTACCACCTGAAAAAATACTTATGAGTATATCCTTCACACCATCCCCAGTAAAATCTCCCAAAAAAAGTGCTGGATCATACCCTGCATTTTCACTTAATTGTACTTTGTTTAACCTTCCTGAAGCCCCATCTTGAATTATAAGTGTTATATCTTGAATAAACGGGCTATCCGGCTTCTTTGTACCAGTTAGATAAACATTATCAGGTATACCATCACCATTTACATCTCCTCGCTTATAAGAAACAATTCTAGGACATATCATATTATTTTCCCTAAAACCACAATTAAACATAAAAGCTCCTCTTTATACTATTTCTTATAAGGATATACTATGAAGCAAAAGAAGAGCTTGCTACATTCTTTACATTAATATTCATTATAGAATAATCCAGCCCCCTGTATAATTTCACTCTCTGCAAATAAACTTGAAACAGCTGCCTTGTAAGCATTTAGCCCTTGTGCCTTCTTAATGTTTTTAATATATTTTTTATTATTTGAAAATATATAAATCATATATCCCCATAGCTCTTTCATTCTAAGCATTGCATTTCTTTTATCTTTATATACATCTATATATGTATTTAAAATCTCGTCGTGAAAATCTTTTAATATTTTTTTATCTATATAAATGTCATCTTTTATGGAACCAACTAAGCCTGGATTTGCTATGATCCCTCTCCCAAGCATAACTTCCTCCAAACTAGGAAAAGCTTTCATTAATTCTTTATAATCGCTCACAGTAAAAATATCACCATTATAACACACAGAATTATTACTTAATGCCACTGCAGCTTTAAACACCTCTAAATTAGGTTTATTTTTATAAAAGTCTTTTTGTGTTCTAGGATGAATAATTAATTCTTCTAAAGGATATTTATTAAAAATTTTTATTAGTTCATAAAATTCTTCTGGTTTATCTTTTCCTATCCTCGTTTTTATAGAAATTTTCATAAAATCCATTTTAAATATTTCATCTAAAAATACATCAAGCTCTTCCCTTTTAGCAAGAAAACCTGACCCTCTATTTTTCGATACAACTGTTCCAGAAGGACACCCTAAATTTAAGTTAACCTCATTATAACCTAATTCTCGCAATTTTTTGCAAGTAAAAATAAAACCTTCTGAAGAATTAGTAAGTATTTGAGGTACTACGTTTATCCCCTTATTATTTTCAGGTAAAAGGTCCCTCAATTCTTTAGTTCTAAGACTTGTGCTCTCATTAGGAGTAATAAAAGGTGTAAAATACTTATCAATATCATTAAAAAATTTTTTATAACAATTTCTATATATATATCCTGTTATTCCTTCCATTGGTGCTAAATAATATTTCATTTAATAACCTCTCGTATATGATATTATTGTACTTCTTATATTATAGCATAGTAAAATAAATTACAGGCACCTCAACTTATACTAAGGCGCCTGTAATTTATCTTAAAACTATTTTATTAAACTTATTCTTCCAACTTCATCATACATTTCATCATAATTTCCTATGCATATATCAAATTTATTAATATCTACGTTGTACTTCACCATAGTTGTACTATCTTTAAGTACCATCCTTTCTTTAGGTAACGTTACTTTGTACTCACTATTTCCTAAAGTCTCTGGGCGTACAAAATCATAAGCTTTTTTACTATCCTTATCCATACTTTCATCATAAATCCTTATTC
Organism: Clostridium neuense; assembly: GCF_045310695.1. Taxonomy (NCBI): domain Bacteria; kingdom Bacillati; phylum Bacillota; class Clostridia; order Eubacteriales; family Clostridiaceae; genus Clostridium; species Clostridium neuense. Next base: position 243,132 of record NZ_JBJIAA010000003.1, on the reverse strand, counting down.
CTCCGCCAAAAGCAAAAGTATATGCGGGAAATCCCTTTGCAGTGAATATAATTTCAATTTTATCATTTTTTTCGCCTATGGACTTAATAGTAATTTTTTTATTATTACCTACTGAAAAATCAACTGGAAGTTTGGAATTCAGCGGCAAGTATTGTACCTTTTTAAGCTTGAAATCATCAGCAAAAATACTTTTGCTCTTTGGCCTAAGTATGCTAATACTGCTAAGTTTACTTCCTTCAATTTGTTTGTAAAAAAATGTGACATCTGTTGAAAAAAGGTTTTTTACTATTCCACCCATATCAACCCCCTCATATTCATCTCCATTTGAATCCATCATTGCATAATCATATTTATCTGGTTCATATTTTTTAAATTCTGCAAGCATTGATAAGTACGCAGGAGAACTTGTCACTCTTTCTATTTTTATGGAATTAGAGCCATCTTTTATGACCTTATTTAGTTTAAAAACATTAACCTTATCTTTTAATTTTTCTTTTACTAATGGTATTTTAAAATTCCAGCTTCCTTTTAAATTATCAATTCCAGTAAAAATCATGTTAAAATCAAATTTATCTGGAATTGTATCTCCCCCAGTTACAGGAAATACATCTGTAAATTCAGCCCTTGTAGCATCAGAATAAATAGGAACACTTGCATTTGCTTCATATTTTTTGCCATTTACTTCTGTAGAAGCCATAATTCCATGCTCCAAGTATTTTTTGTTTGTTACATTCTTATCTAAATTAACATCATAAATTACATAAAAAGCAGCTTCATCATATGCTATTTCTTTTATTGTTACAGTAACACCTTTATCCGAAACTCCTTTATTTATCGCAACCGATACATTACTTAATTTAGATAAATTTTTAAATTCATCTCCATATTCACTAGACGTTAGTTTATTAAACAAAGAGTTAATCCCTGTAAGTTTATTAATAATTGGTATTTCAGCTGCTAATGTAGGACAAGTAGTTACAAAACCCGTTAATAACACAAACGCCAATGCAGCTACTATACTTATTTTTTTTATTAAAATTTTCTTTCTATTCTTAGGTTTTAGCTTTGCTAAAGTTTCATCTATTCCTATTGATATTTTTTCAGGAACTTCTATATACTCACTGCTGGTTTTTAAAATTTCTTTTAATTCCTTTTCAAACTTATCTTCCATACTAAAGCACACTCCTTACATTATCACTTAAATACTCCTTTAAACATCCCCTAGCTTTAGATAATCTTGATTTTACAGTCCCCTCTGGGATATTTAAAACTTCACTTATATTTTTCAAAGGCATATCCTCATAGTAATAAAGTACAATAAGTATTCTAAGTTCATAATCAAGCTTATCTACTACAGTTTTTATGTCAACCTTTCTGAAACCTTCTTCTTCACATGTTCTTCCTACATAATCTTCATATGAAACGATTTTTCTTTTCCTACTAATAATGGCATTACAACTGTTAATAAGAATTTTTATTAGCCAAGTTTTAAAATACTGTGGTTTTTTTAATTTTTCTATGCTTTGGAATGCCTTAAGTATAGCATCTTGTATTCCATCTAAAGCATCATTATCATTTTTAAGTATAGCAATAGCCACTCTATATAAATCTTTTTCATAAATTTTTATAAGCTTACTAAAAGCCTCTTTATTTCCTCTTTTAGATAGCTTGGCCAGTTTTATTAAGTCCACATTTTCCATCTTATCCTCCATCTTAAAATATGATCACATTTTATATTCGTATATTAGATAAGTTAACATCACCTTTGGTTCTATTAAAATAATAATTTTTGAGAAAGATTATACCATACCTATGGATAGAAAACTTGAAATAATAGAAAAAGCTCCTCCGTTCCTACGAAATTTGAGGCATAAAGCTTTAAAAATGTTAGATTATAAATCGTAAAAGTCTTAGATTTATTTAGCTTTATTTAATATTCCAAATCAATATTGCTTCACAACTTCCAATTTGTAAAGATGAATTTAATAGCACTAATTTTAAAGTTAATTATCTAAAAAAAAAGGACTGCTGCACTAATTTTTTAGTACAACAGTTCTTCTTTTTATTATACATAAATTGCCTTTTCTATATCCTCTACCATATCCATAGGCTCTACATCAGGTTCAAATCTTTTTATAGGTTTTCCACTTTTATCTATTAAAAATTTAGTAAAATTCCACTTTATACTATCACCAACCAAATATTCCGGATAGCGCTCTTCTAAAACTGAATATACAATTTTAACTGAATTATTCTCTTTATTAAATCCCATAAAAGGACATTCTCTAACCAAATAATTGAATACAGGATGTGCATTAACACCATTAACCTCTACTTTTTCTGAAATCATAAAGGTTACACCATAATTTAATTTACAAAATTTATTTATCCCCTCATTATTTTCTGGAGATTGACTTAAAAATTGATTGCATGGAAAGCCAATTACCTCAAGACCGTCTTTATTGTACTTTTTATATATTTTCTCCAAATCCTCTAATTGAGGTGTAAAGCCACATTTGCTTGCTATATTTACAATTAATAATACTTTATTTTCATAATCTTTAAAAGCTACTTCCTTTCCATTAATGTCTATAAATTTATAATCATATATATTCATTCTTTTTTCCTCCTAAAATTCATAATAACTTTTCTATATCTTCTTTTATTTTATCTGGAGTTACTACAGGTGCATATCTTTTTATAACCTTACCTTCTCTATCTATAAGAAATTTAGTAAAATTCCATTTAATTGCATTACCCAAAGCTCCTTTTGCTTCCTCCTTTAAAAATTTATACAATGGATGCGCTCCCTCACCATTAACATCTATTTTCTCAAACATTGTAAAAGTAACTCCATAATTTAAAAGACAAAATTGACTAATTTCTTTATTTGTACCTGGGTCTTGGTGTGCAAATTGATTGCATGGGAATCCCAATATCTCGAAACCTCTATCCTTGTATTCCTTGTACAAGTTTTCAAGTCCTTCTAACTGAGGTGTTAATCCGCATTTACTTGCCGTATTTACTACCAAAGTAACCTTGCCCTTGTATTCCTCCATTTTTACTTCTTTTCCATTCATATTTCTTGCACTAAAATCATAAAAATCCATAATCATATCCCTCTTTTCTAACTTTATATATGGTTTTGTAAAATTTAATTTTGTTAAATTAATAGTCTTAAAAATTTTGCTCAAACATAGTTTGATTATTCAAACAGTTTAAGCATTTTATCTAGTTTAGCTTTAAGTTCTAATGCCTCTCTTGCATTCATTCCAGAGTTACAAAACATCTTTTCTGGCACTTCAAGAATATCCTCCTTTAATGCTCTTCCCTTTTCAGTTAATTCAGCAACAACAACCCTGTCATCCTCTTTTGTTCTGTATTTTATTATTAACTCCATAGCCTCTAGCTTTTTCAAAACAGGAGTAAGCGTTCCAGAATCTAAATGAAGCCTTTTTCCTAAATTTTTAAAGGTTATTTTCTCATCCTCCCACATTACAAGCATAGTAATATACTGAGTATAGGTAAGATTAAATTTATCAAGAAGCGGTTTATATAATTTTATTATTTCCCTTGATAGTGCATATATTGGGAAACATAGTTGATTTTCTAATTTTATTTTATCATATTTGTCCATAGTATCCCTACTTTAAGATTCATTTTTATAAATTTAATTTAACTCAATCAAATTTATATTATCATTATATTTATAACTTTATACTTTGTCAATACATTTTTAATTTTTTTAACACACTAAATTTCTCCAATATAAAAATCATAAAATAGACTATAACCATTTCTAGTCTATTCTATATTTAGAGACTTTTCTTTTAATCTAGCATTTACTTCTTTGCGTAGCAAAACATAAACTACTGAACATAAAGGAATAGATATAAGCATACCTGGAACCCCTAAAGTTTTATCTCCTAAAATTATTGCTACCAATACCAAAACAGATGGTAATCCAACGGAGTTTCCTACAATCTTAGGATAAATTAAATTATCCTCTAGCTGTTTAATTATTATATAAACCACTATAAAAATAACTGCTTTTATGGGATCAGCTATTACAATTAACAGGACACTTAACACAAATCCAATAACTGAGCCTATCATAGGTATAACTGAAAAAACTCCAATTATTATACTAACCACGATAGCATATGGAAGCTGTAAAATTGACATTACAATAAAAAATATAATTCCTAAAATTGAAGACACAGTACATTGACCTGTAACGAAATTTGAAAAAGTAATACTTGTAAGTTTCAATATTTCCAGCATTGAATCTACTCTTTTCTCTTTGAAGAAAGCATATAGCACTTTTTTAACTTGTGTACCTAACTTATTCTTTTGAGCTAATATGTATATAGAAAACACAAATGCTATTACAAATTCCACTGTAGTACTAGCTAAGCTGGTAGCTGCTCCTAAAGTTGACATAAGAACTGAACTAATTCCACTAAAAACAATAGACTTTACCCTATCTAAAATTCCATTCCAATCTAAATTCATGCTATTAACTAAACTGACAATGTTCTTAGACAACCAGGTATTACTCTCTAAAAACCTTTGAAAGGCTAACTCTGAATCATTAAAGGTCTTTGGCAATATCTTAATAGTATCAATAATATTAGGTATTATTATAAATAAAATTAAAACAAGTGCACCTAATATAAGGAAACAAGAAACAAGTATGCTAATGGCTATATGATGCTTTCTAATTATTTTTCCTAACCCCTTATCCTTGCAATTTAATAACCTTTTCGAGAAAAAAGTAACCGGTATATTGAGGATAAATGCAATACATGCACCTAGAATGAAAGGTGAAAATAACCCATATACCCTATTTAGTATTCCCATAACATCTTTACCATAGTTAAGTAAAATATATATTAAAAATGCTGCAACTAATAATACTGCAGTCTTACTTCTAATTTTCTCTTCTAAATTCATAATACTACACTCGCTTTCCTCAATTAACTATATCTAACATATTAATAACTATATCATTGTTTATTTTTTATGTATACAAAAGTTTAAAAATAATATTAATTTTTTCACAAAAAACAAATTAGCTAACTGTTTTTGTAAAACTTACAAAAACAGTTAGCTCTTTGCTAATTAAGACTATATAATATGCTGCTGAAAAAAATTTTTCGATTTCTAAATACAATTCTAAAACTTTTTACCCACTCTAACCTTTGGAAAACATATATACGACTTTTGGTATATTATTTATGTTATCCATTTATCTTTAATATGAGTTTCCTCTTTTAAATAATGGAAAGTTATGATACTTATTTTGTACAAATTTCACAATTGGTACCCCAACTATTGTAACCACCACAAATTCACCAAGTGCAACTTCACCAATAGATAAAAGCAGTGGAATTTTATAGAGATACGTAAGCATTCCTCCAATTATAAGACCATTAAAAATGGTAGGCCAAAGTGATGCTATTATTAATGAGCCTTTTTTGTCTTTTGCAAGTTTTCCCGTAAGTGAAATAGCATAAACACTAACAAAGGTTGCCAGTGTGCCAAATATGATATCCGTCAATCCGTTTGGACCAAGAATATTTGCAATAAAACATCCAATTGTAAGTCCACCAATATAAAATGGATCAAAAAATGCTAGAAGCACCATTATCTCTGATACTCTAAATTGTATAGGCCCATAGCTTATTGGAGCTAGAAGAAATGTTACAGCTGCATAAAGCGCTGCTATAATAGCTGATTTAACTAATCTTTCTACTGTATTATTACTCATAAAAACCCCTCCATTTTATTAATATTCTTTTTTCAAATCAACACCAAATATAAAATTTTTTAAAAATCACAAAACAAAAAATCGCAGGAATAATCCTACGATAAATGAAGTCAACAAAACAAAGCTCACATTAATAAAATTTAATTTGAATCTTTATCTTACTTAATTTATTTAACCGTAGTTTTGTTTTAAGTCAGGAGGCTTTCGAACTGACTAAAGATAAAACACTCGAAACTTTAAATTTATTTGTACCAAAATGCCGTCTTCTTGGCATTATGGCTCACATGAATTTTAATAGTTGAAATGATTTATCTATAAGCACTAATTTTCACATTAAAATTATATCAAATAAATAAAATTATTACAAACTCCAAATAAAAGACTATATATACAGTCTTTTATTTATTAACACTTTAAAACCTTATAGTTTAGTTTTTTCCGACAAAAAAGCTTTCCTCTGGTCCAAAATAAGATTCTGGAAGCCTATCTTTAGATAAAACTAGCTTTTGTAATACCACTCCAGCATCCAAACCATAGAAACGCAGCTTATGTATTCCTTTCTTTAATCTGTGCGTAGTATTAGTAACATGTATATTATCTAAAACTGCACTGCACCAAAGTTCATTATCGTAATCACCAGCCATAAAATTTTTAGGCAAAGCATCAGCTACAACCGGAGTTTCTCCATCAAAACCAACAGCATATTTAAGCCTGCTATTCTCTTGTAAATTATTCGTCGGTGCAACATAGGCTGTTAATGTATACTCCAAAGCTTTATTTACTTTTACTATATATTCTAAATATGGTGCATTTTCTGGTTTTTCAAAGGATACTGTTGTAGGAATCATTTTTACTGAAGACAGCGTACGTCCATAGTTTTCGATTACTTTCCATTTTACATTAGATTTTGCTACATTAGAAGACACATGCTCTGCTTCAATAGATATCATGCCATGAGTTTCAACAAAAGTCATTTCCGGTAAGTCTTTAATATCTATCACTTCAGCAGTAATATTTACTTTTACTGTTTCTCCTGCACCAGAAATAATTATAAAACCATGTGATGTTCTTAAAATCTTATTCCAATCTATTGAAATCTTAATTGTGTCTCCATTCTTAACCCATTCTTTTGTATTATCTACTTTTATCCAACAAGCACTAGTTTCAACTTCGTAAATAAATTCTGTATTTCCACCATTACTTATTGTAACAGAATAGCATTCTTTACTTAAATTCGTAAATACAGGTAAAGCTGCTGTACCAAATCTATATTCTTTTTCAGTCCCTTCTACATCTACAATCATCTGGCTGCCATTTTCCGGAATGACTCTAAAAATTTCTGGATACTTCCAACCATCTGGACTCCACTTTGTGTATCCTATATGTGGAGAACTCATCATGCCCTTCCATTTACCATCAGACATACTATCATTGTAGTAATTCTGCATATCAATATCTTTCTTTTTACATTTTTCCACTAGTTCAGCATATAAATTTGCAAGTACACTCTTTCGTTTATAATACAAATTATTTAATCCTGCATAGATTTGCATTTTAACAACATTTGCAGATGCCGCGGCTGGATAATATACAAGCTGATAATACGAATCCCTATACGTCTCTGGCATTTGATTGTAATATTCCTCAGCTTTATTTTCTAAATTAATTGCTTTCATAATTACTCTATGTGCTTCGTTATAATTTGTATAACTATATGTAGAAACACAAGTAACCTCAGGCTTTTTGCTTCCATTCATTTTCGTGTAATCTGATAGTATACCCGCAATTTCATAAGTTGCTTCTTTTCCTACAGCATCTCCAAATTGCTGTGCAGCCCATTTTATAGTATATTCTTTTGTCTTATTCAGTCCATCTGTACCCCAAGTATCAAAGTCATAAGCCAAATCCAAGAAATACGAAACTGGAAATTCCATTGGTTTTAAATCTCCAATATTGACAATCCATATATCTCTCACACCATAATCATAGGCCATAGACATTTGCTCCCAAGTTTTTTCAATTGGGGTGACATTCACCCATTCATAAGAACGTGGTCCTCCATGATAATCAAAATGATAGTACATTCCCCAACCACCTTTACGATTACGCTCTTTTTCAGAAGGAAGTGTACGGACATTTGCAAAATTATCGTCAGCCAGCATAATAGTTACATCATCAAGTACTTTCCAGCTTCTAAGTCCCTCTACTGCATCTGATCCATACCAATATTTTTCTACTTCCTTATATATAGTTAAAACCTGAGGAGCATCTTCAAGTCCATGTTTCTTTAATAAACTTTTTTGAGTTCTAATTACATTTTTTAGAAGTTCTATGTTTTCTTCTTCAGCTCCTTTTAATGCAGAATCCTGTTCACCTCTCATACCGATAGTAATCAAACTTTCAAAATCTTTATTACGCATCAAACCATCTTCCCAAAACTTGGTTATAGCCTCTGCATTAGTAGAAAAGTCCCATGCTCGGTCTGTACCATATCTATGGTTAATCTGTTTCCACTCTTCCCCAGCACGAAACATTGGTTCATGATGAGAAGTACCCATTACAATGCCATATGCATCAGCAAGTTTAGCGTTAGCTATTGGACTACTTTTACCATTTTCACTGAAAACAGCACTCCACATAGCAGGCCACATAAAATTCCCCTTTAACCTCAAAAGCAGTTGAAACACTTTATTGTAAAACTCTTCATTAAAATCCCCAAAACTACCTGTTACCCATGAACCCAAAGATGGCCACTCATCATTTAAGAAAAATCCTCTATATTTTACAGATGGTTCTTTGGAGGTAATGTTTAGTTCATTTTCTGAAAAAACAAGTTCAGAATGCTTGTGAGGAGCAACATCTCCAAAATAAACCCATGGACTCACTCCAATAAGTTCAGATATATGATAAATACCATATATAGTTCCTCTCTTATCACTTCCTGCAATAACAATTGCTTTGTTTATTTTAGGAGTAACATTTTGAACAACCTGTATCTTATAACACTCTCTTTTATTCTTAATATCCAATAAATCTATTATGCCATCTTTAACTAGTGAATCTATAATGCCATTATTTCCAATTGATCCTGCTATTATTGCTGTTTCCTTTATTCCTTCCAGATTCGTTACAACCATAGGCATTGTTCCTGTAACTAAGCTAACATCTTCTGCAAAAGAATTTACCACAAGTTTTAAGCCATCATAGTCTTTTGCTTCTGGATCTACGTATATTGCAGAAGTTCTTCCTGCTGCCGCAATTATTACCTTTGAATTTGTATCCTTACCACATTCTTGTACCATCTTCAAGTACTCCTCCTCCACAAACTTTTTATGTAGCAATCTTAGTTAATGACTTTGTCTGCCATTTACCTTGTTTATAACGTACTATACTTGCTACAGCTGTAATAGTCCAAGTAAGTCCGCTTGTAGCCCATACACTCCAAACTCCTAAGAAAGGAAGCATAGCAAGGCCGCTTGAAAACCCAATCCTTCCTGCTACTTCCACAAAACCATTAATCATGGCATAAAATGCATCTCCTGTACCATTTAGTAATCCTCTTGTAAGATAAATCATACCAAGTGGAAAATATGCACAGGCGGTAATTTTTATTGCCTTAGCCCCAAGGCTTATTACTGCTTGTTCCTTAACAAATATTTCCATAATAGTCCTGCCACCAAATTGAGCTGTCAACAGGGCTAAGAAACTAAATCCAGCCACTAGCAAAATACTTTTATGATACCCTTTTTTAACCCTGTCCAATTTGCTAGCTCCCATATTCTGTCCTGAAAATGTAGACATGGCCGCACCTAAAGAACTAAGCGGCTGATGCACAAGCTGTTCTACTCTGCTCGTAGCAGTATATGCCGCAACAGCTGTCTCCCCAAAGCTATTTACAACGCTCTGCAGTGCCACTAAAGATACTGCAATCATTGAATTTTGTGTAGCTACAGGAATACCAATTTTTATGCATTTAATAATAATTGAGCGATTAACCTTCCAGTGTTCCTTTTTTAATTTAAAATATGGATTTTTAAGCCACGAAAAAACTGCGCAGCCCAAAGCAGCAAATCCCTGGGAAATAACTGTTGCAAAAGCTGTTCCTGATACACCAAGCCCAAATTTAAGAACAAAAATTAAATCCAAAACAACATTAATTGCGCAAGAAACAATTAAAAAAATCAGGGGTGTTTTTGAATCCCCTAATGCCCTAAGTATTGCAGCTACAGCATTATAAGCTGCTACAGCTATCATACCTCCAGATACTATTCTAAAAAATCTAACAGAAGCATTTAAAATTTGAGGCGGTGTGCCCATAAGCTGCAAAGCTGGTCGTGCAAAGATAGCTGCTAATATACTCATAAGCATTCCTGCTGCACCAATAACATAAATTGAATTTGCAATAGCCCTTTTTACTTGCGTTTCCCTCTTAGCACCAAAGTACTGTGAAATAATAATGCCAACTCCAATAGATAATCCCATACATACAGAGAAAAAAAGAAAGTTTAACGAACCACAAGCACCTACTGCCGCTAAAGCATTAGCACCTACATACTTTCCTACAACAATGGAATCGATTAAATTATAAAATTGCTGAAATACATTACCAACAAGCATCGGCAAAGTAAATTTTATTAGAAGCGAAACTTCATTTCCTTCTGTCATATCTTGTACATACTTAGCTGACATATTTTAACTCTCTCCCTACTTTATTTATTCATAAACTTTATCATAAGTTTTAATTTTCTTATTAACATATTACATGCATTTAATAAATTAGTCTGGCAATATATTAACCCAATATAGACATATATTGCTATGCATGATATATTTTTTATATTAGCTTGCTTAAAAATAGCCGCTTTCATATTGCATATTCAATTATTGGGAGGTCACTTATGTATCCTTTTTTTCAAGCAAATAAATCCGGAGATCAAAACTTCTTTACTTCAAATATTTTTTCAAATTTAAGCTTTCCGCCTCATCTTCACCCATACGTTGAAGTCGTTTACGTTATTGACGGTTCTATAGAAGTTACAATAAACAATGTTTCACGCCGTTTAAATACTAACGAGGCCGCTATATGCTTTCCTAATGATATACATGGATATAATAATAAAACCTTTTCAAAAACTTTGATGTTCATTTTTTCACCTGATATTACCCGAAGCTTTTTTAGTATGAGAATGGATAAGACACTAGAAAATCCTTTTATGCCAAAAAACATAATTAATAATGAAATAAAAAACCTCTTCTTTATGCTGCATGATGAATTTACAAAATGTAATAATAAATATGTTATCAAAGGGCTTCTATATACAATACTTGGAAAACTTGATAAGTATTTCATCCTAAAAAATAGCAGTTCTTCCTACAGCAACGCAACACAAAATCTACTTAAATATATTGAGGTTCATTATCAAGATAATATTTCGCTTGAAAGTATAGCTAAAGATTTGGGTTTTAGTAAATTCTATATTTCAAGAATTTTTTCAAAGAAGATTGGCTATCAGTTTAATGATTATATAAATAGACTGCGTATAAATAAAGCTCAGAAATTGCTTAGTGAAACAGACCTTTCTATAACAACTATAGCTTTAGAATGCGGATTTGAAAGTCAAAGAAATTTCAACAGAATTTTCAAAAAACTCACTTTACTTACTCCTACAGAGTTCAGGATGGGTAAATCCATGTGCAAGCTTTAACCACTGCACATGGATTTTTTTCACTTATGCTTTTTATTAACGAATAAATTGCTTCATCACTGGTAAAATTATTTATGAATTAATAGCACCCTTTTAAACATAACATGAAAAATCACCACAAATATCAATAAAAACGCTAACACTCTATGAAGCTTAAGCCATTTCCCCTTAAAATTTTTATTAATAACAGCTCCATAAAAACCTAATGCAAAAATACTCCACATTAATAATGCGGCAATTAATCCTGGTACAGATAATCCAATACGTTTATACATGAGATATAAATGCCCTATTATTGCCACCGAAGCAACCGCACCAATTATTTTATGATATTTCACTATATATCTCATAATAGTTCTATACATTTTAATAAAATTTTGTTTATCTTTAGGAAATTTGTTTATAAACTTTTTATTTACATATTTTACAAAGAAATTAATCAAAGCCAATACATATCCCCAGACACCAATCCAGCCAAGTAATTCTGCAATTTGTTTCATAATAAAGTCTCCTATAATCACAAAATTTATTTACTACTAATTCTATACTTTTGCGTTTTTATTTCTAGATTAATTATCGAGATAAAATTTCTATAAAAATAAACATAAATTTTAATATTTTCACAAACTCAAATTATCTTTCCTCACTCAATACTTTTTTATCTTCAAATTCTTCTTTAAGATTATTCCCCTTATAAATACCAAAGGCAAAATATCCTATAGTAATAATTACACAAAACACAATTCCAATAAATAGAGATACCTGTGTTGTACTGTTAATGCACATACCAATTAAAACTAAGCAAAGGTATGCAACTACAACATAATTAGCATATGGAAATAACTTTGATTTAAAAGGATGCGCTGCCATTTCATCTGCATGTTCTTTTCTAAATTTTATTTGGCTAATACACAAAACAATCCAAGGAATCATACCTGGAAAAACACTAGCACTATAAATATAAACAAATAATTTAGAATTTGGATAAATATAATTTAAAATCACACCAATAAGTAAACAAATCAAAGTTGTCCTAATAGCATTAGCTGGAACACCATCTTTGTTTAATTTACCAAGAAATTTAGGTGCTTGCCCATTCTTAGATAAAGTATAAAGCATACGACCACAGCTGTAAATTCCGCTGTTACAACCTGACATTGCAGCTGTAAGTACTACAAAATTAACAATACCAGCAGCGGCAGTAATCCCAATCTTAGAGAAAGTCAAAACAAATGGACTTCCAAGTGTACCAATTTTATTCCATGGATATATAGTTACAATTACAAATATAGCACCAACATAGAAAATGAGTATACGCCAAATTATATTTTTCGTTGCTTTCATTAAGGTATTTTTAGGATCTTGTGCTTCGCCGGCAGTTATACCTATGAGTTCTACCCCTTGATATGATGCTGTTACCATACATAATGCAAATAGCCAGCCCTTTAGGCCTCCAGCAAAGAATCCTCCATGTGCTGTAAGATTTTTCAAACCTATAGCTACGCCATGGTTTCCAAAACCAAAGAAAATCAAACCAAATCCAATTATAAGCATAGCTATAATAGTAACAACCTTAACCAAAGAAAACCAAAATTCAAATTCTCCATAAAATTTAACTGAAGCCATATTGGCAGCAGATATAATAGCCAAACCGATTAAAGCAGGAATCCAAGATGGTAAGTGCGGAAACCAATAATTCACATAGATTCCTATAGCAGTGATTTCTGACATACCAATAGCTACCCACATAAACCAATAACACCAAGCTGTCATATATCCAGCTAAATGAGATATATATTTATTAGCATAATTTGCAAAAGATCCTGCCAGTGGTTCCAGATAAAGCATTTCTCCCATAATTCTCATAATTATGTACATAGCAATTCCAGCTACTCCATACGCAAGCAACACTGACGGTCCAGCCCATTTAATTGTGCTAGCTGACCCCATAAACAAACCAACACCAATTGTTCCACCCAAGGCAATCAATTCAATATGACGTGCCTTTAATCCTCGTGACAACTCTTTTTCTTCCATCAAAACGTCTCCCCTCAAAAATGTCCATTAACAAATTGTTTCCTATACATAGACACTTGTTTATCGTTCTAATAATATAATAGCACAATTTTAGACTTTTGTCTTTTTACCGGAGACATTTATAAAAAAATCTCTATAGATAACTCGGAATATTAAGATTAGAACTACCAAATTCATCTCAATAAACTGAAATTTATCGAGGTGATATTAATTTCAGATATTAAATAAAGCTAATAAATCTAAGATGATAATTGTAAAATGCTTAGATATTTCAATCTGTTTGAGCGATAGCGAGTTATTGAAATATTTTAGTATTTTATGATTTTTGAACCTTAGATTTATAGGATTTTTTTAACGCGATGAAGCATTGTTACTTCACAACTTCTATCTTATCTATATATCTGCACTCTTAATCTTTGGCATATTGGATTTTCGAATCTTTCGTCTAGCATAAAAGAAAATACCTACCTGCCCAATTCCCGCCAGTGCCCAAGTAACCGGGTAGCAAGCAAAAAGCATAATCTCCGTATGATGCCAAGTAAAAATTGTAGCTAGCCAAATAATTCGCATAATACAAGCACCCACTAGTGTTGAAATCATAGGCGATATAGAATAGCCCATGGCACGGGTAAGCCCTGGGTACACGTTCATCATGCCGCAGGTGAAGTATGCAACCATCATTATACCAATACGCAAATATCCAAGCTTAATGACCTGTGGATCAGATGTGAAAATCCCAAGCAGTTGTTTTCCAAAAATCACCGTGGCACCACCTAAAATAATCCATGTAGTAAAAATTAACACTGTACACACTTTTGCAATGGTATCAATTCTATCATATTTCTTCGCTCCCATATTCTGTCCAGCAAAAGAAATTGCTGCATTATAATAAGCATTCATTGTAGTACCGACATAGTTTTCAACATTGCTTGCAGCTGCACTAGCAGCCACCATAATTGATCCAAAGGAATTAACTGCTGATTGGATTAATACATTGGAAATAGAAAACAATAATCCCTGCATTCCTGCTGGCAAACCAATTCTCACAATGTCCTTTAGCTTATGCTTATCAATGCACATTTTACGTGGTATAAAACGTATAGCTCCCTCATATCTGCATAGACAAATAATAATAAGCCCCACCGAGATATACTCTGAAATTACTGTAGCAGATGCCACGCCAGCTACCCCCATATGGAGTACAATCACAAAAAAAAGATTAAATATTACATGTATTGTACCTGCAATAATAAGATAATACATTGGACGACGGCTATCACCTACAGCACGTAAAATAGCTGCTGCAAAATTGTATACCATGTTAGCAGGTGTACTAATAAAATATATTTTCATATATATTGTGGACAGCCCGATAATATCCTCTGGCGTACCCATCATCTTAAGAAGTGGCCTACAAAATATAATACCTATGACCATAACAATGAATCCACCAATGATGCTAATTGCAATAGACGTATGAACGGATCTACTTACATCAGCTTTACGCTCCGCACCACAATCCCTAGCTACAACGACAGTGGTACCTACTGATAATCCCATAAATAAAGCTATAATAAGATTAATAAGTGAACCGGTTGCTCCAACTGCAGCTAATGCCTTTCTTCCTGAAAAATGTCCTACCACCACCATATCGGCAGTATTGAACATCAACTGCAATATATACATTGCCATAATAGGCAAAGCAAAAATAAATATCTTCTTGAACAACGGGCCGTTACACATATCTACGTTACGATTTTGAGAACTCATTATTATATTCGCTTCCTTTTCATTTGTTATTTTTAACCAAATTTATTTATTAAATATATACGCTAGCATATAAAATAAATTCATGATTTTCCCTTGTTTATTTTAATACAAGCTATTTATTAATACAATACTTGAATTGTAAACGGTAAATTATATAATATAGGAAAAAAATAAATAAAGGTGCCGTATTAGCATATTTTTTACACTAATACGGCACATCCTTACCATCTAGTAAACAATTTATATTTCTATTCTAATTATAAATCTAAATTTAATTCTTCATCTAATGATCCTTCAGCATTTGTTTGTTCCTCTTTTACTAATTTAGCATCATACATTTTGATAAATGGGAAGTAAATTAAGAATGCAAGTACACCGTTTAATAATGCTAATAATATTGCTCTAAAATCTCCTGCTGTTCCTATGAATGCTCCAATACCAATTGGTGATGGCCATGGAACTTGTGCGATTATTGGCCTAACCAAGTGTAATGTAATAGCCCAGTAAGCAGTTGATGCACATACCATTGGTGCTAAGAAAAATGGAATTGCAAGATATGGGTTATAGATTATTGGTAATCCAAATATCATCGGTTCGTTAATGTTAAATATTGAAGGTACAACACCTGCACGACCTAAAACTTTTAATTGTTCTGATCTTGCTAAGAATGCAACAAATATTGTAAGTCCGAGTGTAGCACCAGAACCTCCCATGATAACAAATGAGTTTTGGAATTCACCTGCAAATGGAATGTTTGCACCTTTCATATTCAATGTCATATTTGATAATACAATTGGAGTTAAGAATGAACTTATAATATTTGCACCATGAATACCTACAATCCATAAAGCATGAATTAAGAAGTAAATTACTAATATTCCAATCCAGCTATTTGCAAGCTTTGTTACAAAACTAAATGGTACTGCTATAACCTTAAATATATCTGTTCCCAAAGCAACAAATACACCATTGATAAATAATACAACAAATGCCACAAAGAATGCTGGAATTAATGCAGTAAATGAACGTGCTACTCCTTCTGGAACGGCATCTGGCATTTTGATAATTAAATTATGCTTTACACATGCACGGTATAAATTTACGGCTACAACAGCCATAATAATTGCGGTAAATATTCCAGTAGTACCCAGACGAGTTACACCATCTCCACCAATATCCCAACCATTGATTATTTTAGTATCCTTAGTAATTTCATTGATTAATTTTATTTTACCATCTGATAAAACTAATTCTGGAATAGTCATAAAAAATGCAAACATAGAAAGAAGTGCTCCATTTAATGGATTAAGATTTAAACCTTCTTCATCTACAATAATCTTTGTATACTCATATCCAATGACAAGACAGAAGTAAAGAGCTAAAATTCCCATTGTACATTTATTTGCTAACATGTACAAATCACTTATACGGAAAAATGTGTTGTTAAAAATATCTGTTAAGAAAGTCATTGTTTGAGGTAATATGTTCAGTACAAGGAACATCGATCCTACAATTGTAAACGGAATAGATGCCATACCTGCAGCCATAACTGCACGAACAAGACGTAACTGTGATACTTTTCCCATAGGTCCCATTAGATATTTCTCTAAGAATTGAAAACCCTTATTTGTGTTTTCCATAGTATTTCTCCCCTTTTCTTAATTAATACTTTTTTCGTATTGTTTTATATATTGAAATTGTCTATCAGTACGGTTATTTATTTGGTGTAATCGTTTCAACATAACTCCACAAAAAAGCAATTCAACAAAAATAATTCCTAAAATAAATGCATGTGATTTAGTGCTGTTTGTTAAAAACGGAAATAACTTACCAAACAATGGTGTGAATAAAGCTGCTAAAAGTATTACATTAATGCTCAATATTACTTTATATGCTAAAATTGTTTTCTTGGCATTATCAATAGGTGAACTAAACATCGTACATTGTTCCCATATAGCTCTTATTATAAATATTAAATTAAATCCTGGTACTAAGGCCCATGCTTTGTAGCTCATTAAAAGAGAACAGAACCAATATAAATTTGCAAAGAAGAAACCTGCTGTGACATATCGAACTAACAGAAATCTGTTAAAGTACATTGTCTTTAAACTTGTTTCTTTCTGTCTCTTTTCAAGTTTCTCTTTTGCATCCCTATGCATTAACTTCTCCATTTTTCAATTCATAGATTTGCTTATACATTTTCAAGAATTCAATTGCCATTTCTTTAATTGCCATTGTTGTCATTAAATGATCTTGAGCATGAACCATGATAATTTCCATAGTTATTTCATCACCATTTGCATAATCTTGAAGTAACTTTGTTTGTGATTTATGTGCTTCTAGAAGTTTATTATTTGCATCTTCCATTTTCTTTTCTGCTTCTTCAAATTTTCCCTTATTCATTAGATCAAGTCCTTCATGAACTACAGTTCTTGCATCACCACTATGAAGTATAATTTCAAATGCTACTTCTTGTAAATCGTCTTTTGTCATAACTATTACTTCCTTTCATTCTTAAATTAATTCTGTAAATATATCTTCAAATTGCTTAAAGTTTTCACACGCTAATAATTTTTTCTGCATGTCATCATCTTCTGTTAATGAAACAATAGCTCTAGTAATATATTTTAAATCAGCATTTTCTATTTTAGATGGAGATAATAAAAATACAAATTTTATTTTTGAAAAGCCATCACTCCATTTTACTCCATCCCTTACTATAGCTACAGCAACATGTGCACTTTTCCCTAGTGATTTAGCTGGATGAGGCACTGCTATCTGATTACTAAATACGACTGAACTCATGAGTTCCCTTTGAACAATCTGTTTCATCATAATTTTAGAATACCCAGGTTCTTCGTATTTTTGTAATAAGTTCACTAACTCTTCAACTATCTTCTCTTTTGAAGTTGATTTATCTAAAATAGTAAAACAATCTTCCTTAAAAAACTTTTTAAACATAGCTTTCTTTTCAGATAAAATAGTTGAACTTATCTTTTCATTATTTTTACTTTGAGATGTTCTTCTTTCAATAAATAATTTAATTTTATTTATTTCTTCATCATTTAAAAAAACACTCACATTTATAACAGGTATATTAAATACAACTGTATATAAATCAATAGATGAAATAATCATATCAATTCCATTAAGTTTTTCATCATTAATTTCATAGTAACCAATTACATCGACAATATTAATATGTTGTCCAAATTCTTTCTTTAGTCTTACACTAAGCATCTGGCCACTACCATATCCTGTTGCACATATTACCAGTACATTCAGCTTTTCATTATCCTTATATCTTTCTATAGCCGCCATAAAATGCAGACAAATATAGGCCCATTCACTATCAGATACTTTATACCCCTTCAAAAATGACATATTTGAAAGATAATGCTTGGTAAGAAGTAAAATGTAGCTATACTTTTCTCTTATTTCATCAAGTAATGGATTTTCCAATATAACTCCATGTTCAAGCCTCATCTGCAAAGGATAAAAATGTGCCATAAGCCCATTAATAAGCTGCTGATCATTTTTTATAAGATATCCTGTATCATGTTCAATATTTTGTAAAATCTTTAGTAATTCACCATATTTCTTTTTATTATTGCTCACTTCAATATCATTTGCATTTTTAGAAGTAGACTTTACTTTTAAATGAAGGGCTACATAATAAACTTCTTCTTTTGGGAATTTAATATTGCTAGATAATGTTATACGTTTTAAGATGTTTTTAGCCACTTCAAATTCCCGCTTGCCTTCCATAGAAGTATCAACTTCACCTATTTGCAAATTAAATCCATCTCTTATTCGCTTAATTGCTAAAACAATATGAAGTACTAGATTTTGTATTATATAATCCGAAAGTCTAAGTCCAGCTCCACGACATTCATCTAAAACTATTATTGTTATTTCTTCAAAACTTATATCCCCTAAAAACAATGTATTTCCAACATATTTATTAATTGAAATACTGAAACTGTTACTAAAGAAATAATCCATTATAAAATGTCTTTTATCTCTTTCATCACCTTCAATATAGACTCCCTTTTTTACTTTACTTACTACAGATAAATTATAGGCTTTTAATCCCTTCCTTATCTCTGAAAAATCATTTGATAATGTTGAACGTGATACATATAATTCATCGCATAAATCTTCAAATAAAACATATTCATCTTTGAATAGTAATTTATTTAAAATATGATACTGCCTATCTTTTGATTCATCTAATTTATGTTGATTTTTTTTCATTGAATTACTTTCATTTTTCCCAAGGAAAGTGTCAAATTCAGATTCATGATTAATTTTAAGCGTATAACCATAACCTGGTCTTGCAATAATTTCCGCACCATTTTCTGATAATATTTCCTGCAACCCTTTAATGTAATTACGTATAGTACGATCTGATAAATTCAAACTACTTGCTGCCATTTTGCTAGTTATTATATTACCTTTATTTTTTATGAAAAATTCTAAAATTGCTTTTTCTTTATTGCTTAACAATTAAAAACCTCTCCTTAAAGAATTAATTTTATTTTAAATTTTCAACAATAAGTTTAGCCATTTTTTGTATGCCCATTGGGATTGGTACATATGCTTGTGGTGGAATACTTACAACTGGCTTATTCACTTTTTTACCAGCTTCTGCAAACTTAGCATAATACATTTTAGTTTGTGGACTTATTAAAAATAAATCAAAATCACTAGTTTCTATCATTCCTTGTCCTTCTGTTGCTGATACTGCATCTACTGTAACTTCTTTACCTTTACTCTTAAAAAATTCTGTTGTTTTTTTTGCCATTAAAGATGATGACATCCCTGCTGCACAAATTATTAACACTTTTTTCATAATAATCACTCCATTTTTTAAATTATATTATAAAATTCAATATTTTTATTATTAATTATTTTTTATATTTACAAATACTTCTACTTTTAATCTAGTTTTTCACCATTCGATTCAATGACCTTTTTATACCAATCAAATGATTCTTTCTTTGATCTTTTTAATGTTCCATTTCCTTCATTGTCTTTATCAACATATATAAATCCATAACGTTTTTTCATTTCACCAGTTCCTGCTGATACTAAATCTATACAGCCCCATGGAGTATATCCCATTAAATCAACGCCATCTTCATCTACTGCCTTTATCATTTCTTTTATATGAGCCTTCAGGTATTCAATACGGTAAGTATCATGTACCATTCCATCCTCACCAATTTCATCTATAGCTCCAAATCCATTTTCTACTATGAATAATGGAAGATGATACATATCAGTAAACCAATTTAATGCATATCTAAGTCCTTCTGGATCAATCTGCCATCCCCATTCAGATGCCTTTACATATTCATTTCTCACTAAGTCTCTTGTTTCATCATATTCAAATGATTCATTTCCTTCGTGGTACTTAGCTGCAAATGACATGTAATAACTAAATCCTATATAATCAACGCATCCTTCTTTAAGATCTATTGCATCTTGCTTAGTAAAATCTAAATTTATTCCCTTGCGTTTAAGATATTTATTAATGTGCTCTGGATATTCACCATGTACATGTACATCTGCAAAATAGTATCTCTTCTGCATTGCTTTTTGAGCCATCAAAATATCTTTTGGAGCACATGTTGCTGGATAAATAGGACACATTGCAATCATACATCCAATTTTTAAATCTGGGTTTATTTCATGTCCAATTTTTACTGCACGTGCACTTGCTACAAGTTCATAGTGAGCAGCTTGATACATTATTGCTTCACGATCTTCACCAGCTTTATATAAAACACCCGAATTTGTAAATGGTGCAAAATCTCTCTTATAATTTGCCTGGTTATTTATTTCATTAAAAGTCATCCAATATTTTACTTTGTTCTTGTAACGCTCAAAGCATACTTTAGCAAATCTTTCAAAGAACTCAATTAATTTTCTATTACGAAAACCTCCGTATTCTGTGACAAGATGATATGGTAATTCAAAATGCGATAAAGTAATAACTGGTTCTATACCATACTTTAGACATTCATCAAATAAATCATCATAAAATTTCAATCCTTCCTCATTTGGCTCTAATTCATCACCATTTGGAAAAATTCTTGTCCATGCTATCGATGTTCTGAAACACTTAAATCCCATTTCTGCAAAAAGAGCAATATCTTCTTTATAATGATGATAGAAATCAATAGCTTCATGATTAGGATAATATTCTCCTTCTAAGATTCCTTCTGTAATCTTACGATCTACTCCATTTGCTCCTGCTGTCATTACATCAGCTACACTGATTCCTTTGCCCCCTTCTCTATAGGCGCCTTCAAGTTGATGAGCTGCTACTGCTCCTCCCCAAAGAAAATTATCCGGTAACTTTGTCACTGTGATCTCCTCCTTTTATATTTACTCTATAAATATTAATTATACGTTTTCAAAAGTTAATCAACATCTCTTATACATATATAATACATATAATTCCTATATATTTGAATAGCATCTTTTTCCGTATTTCAAAGGAAAAACATTATATAAAAGCAAAGATAAGATATTCGACATTTTCTTAACATGTGCATATAATGCACATATAATAAAACCATAGATACTAAAGCTACTAAAAAAGAAAATATAAATTCCAAATAATTAATTTCTATTGCTATAAAAGAAAACTTTAATATAAATAATAAGTGACAGGATGTACTTCATGCAAAAAGATATGTCCTGCAGGTAATATACAAATGAAAAAAACTTAATCTTTTTATTTCTGATCTAATTATTGAGATAAAATTTCTCAGTATTAACATAGAAATCATGGTATCTAAAAGCAAATAAAAAAGTGCTTCATCCCTAAAAGATTAGCACTTTTTTTCTTACTACTATATTAATTAACTCCTTAAAATATAAAAACCCACGATATTCCATCGCAGGTCAGAAGTGGAGGTGAAGGGAGTCGAACCCTTGTCCGAAACTGGTAACATGTAGGCATCTCCGAGTGCATTCCGTAGTTTTACATTCCCTCTATCAGACGCCTACGGACAGGCTTCTGACTTCAGTAGCTTCATAAATTCCGTTCCTTACTCAAAGCTTTGTAAGGCTCGGTTCCCCACTATCGACGCCAGGTCCTAAGTCGTGGGACTCTTAGGCTGACGTTAGCTGACTACGCAGCTAAAGCTAAATTATTTTCGTTATCGTTTAATTTTTATCCTATAGTTTTTTAACGCGGGCCCACAGGTTCCCTCGACTCGCTTCCTAAATGCAACACAACCCCGTCGAAACCAAAATGCACCCCCATAGTATTGTTAAGTTTGAAATAAAGAGTTAACTTATCCACAAACTAAAAATAATATGGCACAAATCTGTGTATAAACACAGGGGTTTGGTGCTTTTAACGAAAATAAATATATTAAGTTTTTAAATTACATTGTACTAAGATTATAGCACAAATTTTTATATTTGCAAGTAAGCTTTATAAATTGCAATAAATTTAAATGGCTTAAACTTATACCTTCTCACCTGCTGCATGTATTATAATACTCTAAAAGCATTATAACTTCAATATTTACTTTTTGGAAATTTATAAAAAATTATCTTACTTTCATACTTCTTTCTATATCACGCTTTGCTGCCTTTTCCTTTAGAGAATCTCTCTTATCATAGTCTTTTTTACCTTTAGCAACTGCAAGTTTTACCTTTACACGTCTGTTTTTAAGATACATTGCTATAGGAACAAGAGTATATCCTTGCTGTGCTGTGTAACCAATAAGCTTTGATATTTCAGATTTATGAAGAAGAAGCCTTCTTTTTCTCAAAGGATCTACATTATATATATTTCCATGTTCATAGGGACTTATGTGTATGTTGCAGGCATAAATCTCACTATTTCTAACTTCAGCGTAACTGTCCTTTAAGTTGGCTCTTCCCCCTCTTATGGACTTAACCTCAGTTCCAACAAGTTCTATACCACATTCATAAGTTTCCTCTATAAAATAGTCATGCCACGCCTTTTTATTATCCGCTAACGTATTGTCTGCAGTATTCTTTTTAGCCATAAAATATCACCACGCTTGTAATTAAATTTAAACTACACTTATTATAACATATTAGAGCAGAGAGTAAAGAGTAGAGAGTAGAGCAAAGGTTAATTTTCTGCTAGTCGCAGAAAATTTTAAAACTTAATGCTGACGCCATTTTTAAGATAATGCATACTTGCCTTTGTGTAACACTCTGAACATCATCTATTTTTATATAATTTTAGATTTATCTGACGGTAGGAAGATAAATCATCCTTCTCTCTACTCTTTGCTCTCTACTCTCTACTCTATTTCAAGTGTTCCGGCGAAACCACTTCATTTATAACATTGTTTTTTCTAATCTCGTGTATGGCTTCTACACCACTATCTTCAACTTCAGTATCACCATTTTCAATTTCTTCAGACTCTAGAATTGGTTTCATTGCACATAATTGAAAATATATTTCATGAGAATCAAGATCTACTCTTTCTACTCTTATTCTAACCTCATCACCAAGTTTATATATTTTCTTTGTTCTTTCTCCTATTAAGCTTAGGTATTTTTCATCATAAACATAATAATCGTCTGTAAGAGCACTTATATGAACAAGACCTTCAATGGTGTTTTCAAGTTCAACAAACATTCCAAAGCTTGTTACTGATGATATTATACCATCATACTCTTCTCCAATTCTATCTGCCATATACTCAGCTTTCTTTAAATCATCAACTTCTCTTTCTGCCTCCTGTGCAACTCTTTCCATTTCTGATGATTGGACCGCTGCATAGTCTACTACTCCTATTAGTTTCTTGCAGGATTTATCATCTAATCTGCCATTTAAATAATCTTTTATAACTCTATGGATCATTAAATCTGGATATCTTCTTATTGGAGATGTAAAATGACAGTAATATCTTGCTGCTAATCCAAAGTGACCTGAACATTCCGGTGCATACCTTGCCTGTTTTAATGAACGCAAAAGAAGAGTACTTACAACAGTTTCTTCTTTCTTGCCTTTTATCTTTTCAAGCACCTCTTGAAGCTGTTTTGGATGAACCTCTGCACTCCATCTTACTATATATCCAAGATTATGAACAAAATCATTAAATCTTTCAAGCTTTTCACTATCCGGGTCTTCATGTATTCTATACACAAAAGGAACATTTGCCCAAAAGAAATGTTCTGCTATAGTTTCATTACAAACAAGCATAAACTCCTCTATTATCCTATTGGCTACTGCTCTTTCATATGGTTTTATCTCAATTGGCTTACCTTTTTCATCCAGTATTATTTTACTCTCCTGAAAATCAAAATCTATTGCTCCTCTTTTGATTCTCTTGTCATGTAAAATTTGCTCAAGTTCCTCCATAGCCTTAAAATCTTCATAGAGATAATCATATTTTTTTATGGTTTCCGCATCTTTATCTCTAAGAATTTTAGTAACATCTGTGTAAGTCATTCTTTCGTTGGTCTTTATTACACTTTCAAATATCTTGTGATCAAGAACCTTTCCTGTGTGATCTATTTCCATAAAGCAAGACAATGCAAGTCTATCAACTTTTGGATTCAAGCTGCATATTCCGTTGGAAAGCTTTCTTGGAAGCATTGGTATAACCCTATCTATTAAATATACAGAAGTAGCTCTCTTAAGTGCTTCTTTATCCAGTGGGTTATTTTGAGTAACATAATTTGAAACATCTGCTATGTGAACTCCCAGCTTAAAATTGCCATTTGGAAGCCTCTCTATTGATACCGCATCATCAAGATCCTTAGCATCTTCCCCGTCTATAGTAACCATTTTTATGTTTCTTAAATCTTCTCTTCTTTCATACTCTTCCTGTGG
Organism: Clostridium neuense; assembly: GCF_045310695.1. Classification (NCBI taxonomy): domain Bacteria; kingdom Bacillati; phylum Bacillota; class Clostridia; order Eubacteriales; family Clostridiaceae; genus Clostridium; species Clostridium neuense. Next base: position 218,003 of record NZ_JBJIAA010000003.1, on the reverse strand, counting down.
TATTTCATCTGGAATATTAGCTGCAAAAGTTTCTACTTTTTCTGGGAACTTTTCTGGAAGCTTAAACTTTTTGATTATAGTTAATATGTCAATTCCTGCTTCTCTCTTATTGCCAAGCACTTCTATTATTTTACCTTCTGGATTTCTTCTCTTTTCTGGCCACAAGGTTATTTCCGCAACAACTACATCTCCAGATTTTGCTGTGCTTTTTTGACTTTTAGGAATAAATATGTCCTGAGATATTCTAACATCATCTGCTACGACAAATCCAAAATTTCTACTGTCCTCATAAACTCCTATTACAGTTTTGTTTGCTCTTTCAAGTATCCTTATTATTTCACCTTCACATTTTTTGGTACCTTTTACTTCTCTTGATATTTTGGCTACAACTCTGTCTCCATTTAAGGCTCCATTCATGTAGGAGGATGGTATAAATATATCTGGTAAATCGTCTTCACAAATTACAAAACCAAAGCCCTTTGCATTTCCTTGAAGCTTTCCTATTATAAGCCCCATTCTTTCTGGAACTCCATAATGACTTGTTCTGTTCTTTACAACATCACCATTTTTCTCCATTTCATTTAAAAGTTTTTTAAAGGATTTATATTCAACCTTTGATACTCCAAAAGCTTCAGCAAGTTCTTGTATATTACAAGGTTTATAGGCCTGTTCTCTCATAAAATCAAGTATGTTTTCTCTTAAACTCATTTTTAATCACCTTCTTACTATATTTTATCATTTTTCTCATATATTATTCAGAATACACTATAAATAAAAAAGATACAATCCAAATAGTACTGAATTATATCTTTTAATAATCATTATTTACTTGAATGCTGGTAAATTCATCAAAATAGTTACTATCGCAAATAACAATGCTGCTACAACTGTAACCTTTTTTAAGAACGATTCATGTGTCTTAGATTTATTTTTTGCAAAGAAAGTATCAGTTGCGCCTGCTGAAAAATTTGTGAAACCATCCATTTTTCCTGGTTGTACAAGGACAACTCCTATAATAATTACACAGAGAATTACTTGCAATACCACTAAAACATTGTGCATATCAGTACTAGACCTCCTATGATTTTAAAATTATGCCTGCAAATACATAAATATCATCTTAGCTTTCATTTTATCATAAACAAAATTATATTACAACCTAAAAATCAAGATAGTACAAGACTACCTTGATTTAAAGTAAAGCTAAATTACTATTTTTTTATATTATAGAAGGCCTTTAATCCTCTAAATTCTGCTACTTCTCCAAGTTCTTCTTCTATTCTTAAAAGTTGATTGTACTTTGCAACTCTTTCAGTTCTTGCAGGAGCTCCTGTTTTGATCTGACCAGCATTTACAGCTACAACAAGATCTGCAATAGTAGTATCTTCAGTTTCTCCTGATCTGTGGGACACAACTGCTGTATATCCAGCTCTTTCTGCCATTTCTATAGCATTTAATGTTTCAGTTAATGTTCCAATTTGATTTAACTTAATTAATATTGAATTTGCAACACCCTTTTGGATTCCCTTTTCAAGTCTCTTAGTATTAGTAACAAATAAATCATCACCAACTAATTGAATTTTTCCTCCAAGCTTATCAGTTAGTATCTTCCAACCTTCCCAATCTTCCTCTGCAAGACCATCTTCGATTGAAATTATAGGGTATTTATTAACTAAGTTTTCATAGAAACTTGCCATTTCTTCTGAAGTTAAAACTTTCCCTTCACCTTTTAAGTTATATTTACCATTCTCATAAAACTCAGATGAAGCAGGATCAAGAGCTATAAATATGTCTTTTCCTGGCTCATAATTTGCTTTCTTAATAGCTTCAACTATAATTTGTATTGCCTCTTCATTGCTGTTTAAGTTTGGTGCAAAACCACCCTCATCACCAACAGCTGTATCAAGACCTTTTTCCTTCAAAAGTGACTTCAAAGCATGGTACACTTCTGAACTCATTCTAAGGGCTTCACTAAAGCTTGGTGCCCCTGCTGGCATTATCATAAACTCTTGAAGGTCAACATTGTTATCTGCATGTTTTCCACCATTTATTATGTTCATCATAGGTACAGGAAGAACTTTTGCGTTAACTCCGCCTATATATTGATATAAGCTTATGCCAAGGTATGCTGCCGCTGCTTTTGCTGCCGCAAGTGAAACTCCAAGCATTGCATTTGCGCCAAGCTTTGACTTGTTTTCTGTTCCATCAAGTTCAAGCATTACCTTATCTATTAACGGTTGATCAAAGATATTCATTCCTATAAGTTCTTCTGCTATAATTTCATTTACATTTTCAACAGCTTTTAATACACCTGTTCCATTATATTTTGACTTATCTCCATCTCTAAGTTCAACTGCTTCAAACATACCTGTTGATGCTCCTGAAGGCACAGCTGCTCTACCAACAGTTCCATCTTCAAGAGTTATCTCAACTTCAACGGTAGGATTGGCCCTCGAATCTAAAATTTGTCTTGCTAATACATCAACAATTTCAACATATGATTTCATATAAAACACCTCTCCTTTTTAATTTTAACCAAATTTACTTAACTCTATCTATTTTTATCTAAAAGCAGCGTTATTATTCCTTGATTTTTACATCAGCCAAGCAATAATATTGAAGAACAGCTTATGTTAAATTTATTTATTGTCCTAAAATCCTATTGCTTTACATTATTTTACTAAAGTTTTACCTGTCATTTCATTAGGTTTTTCAAGGCCAAGCTCTTGAAGCATTGTAGGTGCTATGTCTGCCAAAACTCCATCTTCCCTCATTTCCTTTGAATGATTGCTTACATATACAAAAGGAACTGGGTTTGTAGTGTGTGCAGTCATTGGCTTTCCATCAGAATACTCTATCATTTGTTCTGAGTTTCCATGGTCAGCAGTTATAAATACAGTACCATCAAGTTCAAGTACTTTATTTACGATTTTTCCAAGGCACTCATCAACAGCTTCAACAGCTTTTTTAGCTGCTTCAAATACTCCTGTATGTCCAACCATATCAGGGTTTGCAAAATTTAATATTACTGCATCATATTTATCTTCATCAAGTCTCTTTAAAAGTTCATCTGTAACTAAATATGCACTCATTTCTGGCTGTAAATCATAAGTTGCAACCTTTGGTGAAGGTATTAAGGCTCTGTCCTCATTTTTATTTGGTTCTTCAACTCCTCCATTAAAGAAGAAAGTTACATGAGCATATTTCTCAGTTTCAGCAATTCTAAGCTGATTTAATCCTTTTTGGCTTATATATTCTCCAAAAGTATTTGTGAGAACTTCTGGTCCAAAAGCTACATCTACCCCTTCAAGAGTTGAATCATATTCTGTCATTGTAACAAATTGAAGTTTTAAAGTTTCTCTTTTAAATCCATCAAATTCTTTATCATTTATCGCTCTTGTTATTTCCCTTGCTCTATCTGGTCTAAAGTTAAAGAAGATAACTGAATCATTATTCTTAACCTCTGCAAGAGGTTTTCCATCTTTCATTACAACAGTTGGAAGGACAAATTCATCTGTCTTGTTATCATGATAAGATTTATTTAAAGCATCAAGAGCACTATCTGCTGTTTCACCTTTTCCAAGTACAATAGCATTGTATGCAAGCTGTACTCTTTCCCATCTCTTGTCCCTATCCATTGCATAGTATCTTCCTGAAACAGTAGCTATTTTTCCAACTCCAATTTCAGCCATGTAGTTTTCTATATCTTCTATATACTCTTTTGCAGAAGATGGTGGAACATCTCTTCCATCAAGGAAAGCATGAACAAATACTTTCTTAACTCCTTTTTCATTTGCAAGGTCTAATAATCCTTTTAAGTGATCTATATGTGAATGAACTCCACCTGGTGACAAAAGTCCCATTAAGTGAAGAGTTGAATCATTTTTAAGTGCATTATCTACAGCTTTATTAAGTGCTGTATTCTCAGCAAAATCTCCATCTTGTATTGCTTTAGTTATTTTTGTAAGTGATTGGTAAACCACCCTTCCAGCTCCAATATTTAGATGTCCAACTTCTGAGTTTCCCATTTGTCCATCTGGAAGACCAACGCTTAATCCACTTGCACCAAGATGTGTATGTGGGTAATTATTAAAGCATTTATCAAAATTAGGTTTATATGCAGCAGCTACTGCATTTCCTTCTGTTTTATCAGTTAATCCAAATCCATCCAAAATCATTAACATTACAGGTTTCTTAGCCATTTCATTTCCTCCATTTATTCTTTAATTGACAATTGACAGTAGACAACTTTTTTATTATCTCATTGTCAATTCTCAATTGTCAATTATCAATCTTTTCATATAAGTTTAATTTAATATATATTTGTTAATGAATTCTAGAATGAACATTTTCATTAAAATGTCCACTCTAAATTCATTTAATTTAAACTTCTACAATTAAAAGTTCACTATTGCAGCAAAATCAGCTGCTTTAAGGCTTGCGCCTCCAACTAATGCTCCATCTATTTCTGGCTGAGCCATTTGAGCTTTTATTGTTCCTGGTTTAACTGATCCACCGTATTGAATTCTTACTTTTTCAGAAACTTCTTTTCCAAAGATTTCTTCTACAGTTTTTCTAATAGCTCCGATTGTTTCGTTTGCTTGTTCATCGGTAGCAGTCTTTCCTGTTCCTATAGCCCAAATTGGTTCATAAGCTATTACAACTTTAGCAGCTTCTTCTTTAGTTAAGCCAGCTAAATCTAATTTTATTTGTTTTCCTGTAACTTCGTTTGTTACGTTTGCTTCTCTCTCTTCAAGAGTTTCTCCACAACATAATATTGGAGTTATGTTATGAGCAAATGCTGCTTTTACTTTTTTATTTAAAGCACAATCTGTTTCATTAAAATATTGTCTTCTCTCACTGTGACCTAATATTACATAGTTTACACCTAATTCTTTAAGTGCTTTTAGTGATATTTCTCCAGTGAAAGCTCCACTTTCTTCAAAGTGTGCATTTTGTGCAGCAACTTTAATGTTTGTTCCTTTTACTGCCTTAACAACAGTTTCTAAAGAAACAGCAGTTGGTGCTACTACAACTTCAGCCTTTGCATCTTTTACAAGTGGCTTTAGTTCTTCAATTAATTTTAAAGATTCACTAATTGTGTTATTCATTTTCCAGTTTCCAGCGATTATTGGTGTTCTCATTAAATACACTCCTTATTTATGGATAAATAGCTTTTATTTATCTTTAATTACATTATAGCACTAATTTATAATTTGTAAATATTATTTAATAATAATTATTATTATTTATCGTTAAGTGCTGCAATTCCTGGAAGTTCTTTTCCTTCTAAGAATTCAAGAGAAGCTCCGCCTCCAGTTGAAATGTGAGTCATTTTATCTCCAAAGCCTAATTGGTTAACAGCAGCAGCACTATCTCCACCGCCAATAACTGTTGTAGCATCAGAATCAGCCATAGCTCTTGCAACAGCTTTTGTTCCTTCTGCAAAGCTTTCGAATTCGAATACTCCCATTGGTCCGTTCCAAACAACTGTCTTAGCTTCTTTTACTGCATCTGTATAAAGCTTTTGAGTTTTTGGTCCTATATCAAGACCCATGTATCCTTCTGGAATATTAGCATCTTCAGTTGTAACTGCCTTTGTATCAGCTTTAAACTCAGCTCCAACTATGTTATCTACAGGAAGAAGTAATTTAACTCCTTTAGCTTTTGCTTTTTCTATCATTTCTTTAGCATAATCAACTTTATCTGCTTCAAGAAGTGATGTTCCTATTGTATATCCTTGAGCTTTTAAGAAAGTATAGGCCATTCCGCCTCCGATTATTAATGTATTTACTTTTTCAAGTAAGTTGTTTATAACATTAATTTTATCAGAAACCTTTGCTCCTCCAAGTATAGCAACAAAAGGTCTAACTGGAGCTTCAACAGCTGATCCTAAGAATTTTAATTCTTTTTGGATTAAGTATCCACATACTGCTGTAGGAACAAACTCAGTTACACCAACTGTTGAGCAGTGTGCTCTATGTGCAGTTCCAAAAGCATCATTTACATATACATCTGCAAGTGAAGCTAATTCCTTTGAAAATGCTTCTTCATTTTTCTTTTCTTCTTTTCTAAATCTTGTGTTTTCAAGAAGTATTACGTCTCCGTCTTTCATTGCAGCAGCAGCAGCCTTTGCGTTTTCTCCAACAACTGTATCATCTGCAGCAAATTTAACTTCACGTCCAAGCATCTCACTTAATCTTTTAGCAACTGGAGCTAATGTGAAGCTTTTATCTACTCCCTTTGGTTTTCCAAGGTGTGAGCAAAGTACAACTTTTGCACCATGTTCTGAAAGGTATTTTATAGTTGGAAGTGCTCCGTTAAGTCTATTTTCATCAGTTATAACGCCATCCTTTAGTGGAACGTTAAAATCGCATCTAACTAATACTCTTTTGCCTTTTACATCTACATCTTCAATAGTCTTTTTATTGAATTGCATACTATTCACCTCATAATCATATATTTTATAAAAGGTCCGGCCTCATAGCCTTAACTATAAAACCAGACCTTTCTACTATGTTTTTAATTCACATTATTTAATAAAATTAATTATTGAATTTTAAACTATTTTGCGATTTTTGCAAAGTACTCTAAAGTTCTAACTAATTGTGAAGTGTATGACATTTCATTATCATACCAAGCAGCTGTTTTAACTAATTGTGATCCATTAACATCAACTATTTTAGTTAAAGTTGCATCAAATAATGATCCGTAGTTAATTCCTACAACATCAGCTGAAACGATTGGATCTTCAGTGTATCCAAATGATTCATTAGCAGCTTCTTTCATAGCAGCGTTAACTTCTTCAACTGTAACTTTCTTCTTAAGAACTGAAACTAATTCAGTGATTGAACCAGTTGGAACTGGAACTCTCTGAGCGTTTCCGTCTAATTTTCCAGTTAAATCAGGGATAACTTGGCTGATTGCTTTAGCAGCACCAGTTGAGTTAGGGATGATACTTACAGCAGCAGCTCTAGCTCTTCTTAAGTCTCCTTTTCTGTGTGGGCCATCTAATGTGTTTTGATCATTAGTATAAGCATGGATTGTAGTCATGAATCCTTTTTCTATTCCAAATTTATCATTTAAAACTTTAGCCATTGGAGCTAAGCAGTTAGTTGTGCATGATGCACCTGATACAACTGTTTCTGTTCCATCAAGAGTTTCATTATTAACATTAAATACTATTGTCTTTAAGTCATTTCCAGCTGGAGCTGATATAACAACTTTTTTAGCACCTGCTCTAACATGAGCTTCTGCTTTTTCTTTCTTTGTGAAGAAACCAGTACATTCAAGAACAACGTCTATTCCTAGTTTTCCCCAAGGTAATTTTTCAGGATCTTTTTCAGCGAAAACTTTGATTTCTTTTCCGTTAACTACGAAAGCATCTTCTTTAACTTCGATTTCGCCTTTAAATCTTCCTTGTGATGAATCATATTTGAATAAGTGTGCTAACATTTTTGCATCAGTTAAGTCGTTTATTGCAACAACCTCTAATCCAGGAACTTCAAGAATTCTTCTTAAAGCTAATCTTCCTATTCTTCCAAAACCATTAATAGCTATTTTTGCCATTCTAACTACCTCCAAAAAAATTTTTTAATATTCTAAAATTATATGTAACATATAATTATTAGCAACTAACATTTACTTAGTGTTTAAAATCCTAACAATTTCATTTGCTGCACCTTCATCTGTAATGAGTACATTATTGTTATTGTTAATTTGAGTTGATATAATAGCTTCTGCTTTTGACTTTTGCCCAGCTACTGCTATAAGCTTCTTAGCATTTCTTATATCGTCACTTTTAAGTCCAACTGAAGGTGTTGAACAAATAACTTTACCTTCATTGTTAAAAAAATAACCAAAAGCTTCGCCCACAGAGCCTCCTTTGAGTATGCGAGAAGTTTCTTCAGAACTTAACCCTCTTCTTCTACTCATTTCATCAGCTCTGCCTATTCCATAAATTATTATATCTGCTTTTCTTATTGTATCTATAATATCCTTTATTCCTTTTTCATTTATAATTACATTCATAATTTCGCTGCTTAAATTATCTGGAACATGCAATAGTTTATACGTAGCACCAAGTTTATCTGCAAAATTTGCAGCTAAAGTATTTGCTTCTGTTTCAACTTTTCTTGACATTCCACCCCTTGCAGGAACAACAATAGTATTTCTATAACGTAAGGAAGTAGAAAAATTATCAATGACCTTTTTTATAGTAGTTCCGCCAGTAATTGCAATTGTATTTCCATCTACAATTACACTTTCCAAATACTTTGCAGCGGTTCTTCCCAGTTCATCTAGAACCGTTTCATCCTCATCTATACTTCCCGGAACTATAATTACCTTCTTTATTTTAAGCTTTTCACGTAAATAGTCTTCAACTTCAGTTAAACCCTTTATTTCACGTATGAAACCTTTAAGTTTATCTATAATTTCTTCACCTTCACGTGTCACTAACATTCCTGGAGTACCTATACTGATTAAATTTTGTTCTTTTAAAAAATTTATTTCAGTCCTTACAACCCTTTCACCTATTTCAAGCTTCTTGGCAAGTATTCTTCTTCCAATAGGCTGGTTGTAATATATGGTTCTTAGAATATTATATCTTTTTTCAAGTAATGTCATAAGTTCGGGAACAATCTTTTGCTGTAATTTTAAAATTTCATGCAATTCAATCACCCCACTGGTCCTAATGCGTCCCAGTAATTTAATTCATGTCCCACTTAGTATTATAAAATAAAAATCCATTTTTTTAAATAGTATTTATAAAAAAAAATTATTTTTTCATTTAATTTTACTATATTAACACAATTTATTATAATAACCTACAAATATGTTTGAGAGTTTAACTATAACATCAAGTATTAATAACGTTTTCTTTTGCTAGAAGACTTTATATTCATTTCTTCTCTATATTTTGCTACGGTTCTGCGTGAAATATTCATGCCTTGTGAATTTAAAAGATCACAAATTTTTTGATCTGAAAGTGGATTTCTTGCGTCTTCATTTTCAACTAACTCTTTAATTTTTCCTTTAACACTTGAAGAAGACATTGAATCAGATGATGTATTTTCACTGGATATTCCTGTGGTAAATAAATCCTTAATTTTTACGATTCCTCTATCTGTATAAATATACTTTTCTCTTATAGCTCTGCTTACAGTTGATTCATGCATTTCTATCTTATCGGCTATATCCTTTAAAGTCATTGGTTTTAAATACTTTACTCCTTTATCAAAATACTCCTTTTGATAATCAATTATCTCCTTTAAAACAGAATAAAGTGTACTCTTTCTTTGCTCTATACTTTTAATTAAAAATACAGCACTGTTTATTTTATTCTTTACGTATTCTTCTGCATCTTTATCCTTGCCTTCTGCATTATTTATTATTGTTTTATAGGCATTATTAATTGAAAGCCTAGGAATAGAATTATCATTCATAATTATAAAAAATTCTCCATCAAGCTTCTTAATAAAAGCATCAGGAACTATAAATTTAGTTTCATCACCTGTATAGAAGCCTCTTGATGGCTTAGGCTCAAGTTTTTTTATGATGTCACCATATTCCTGTGCCTGCTTAGGAGTTATATTTAAGTCTTTTGCTATGATAGTATACTTATTTTCCGCAATACTATTAAGGTGCTTATCTACTATATAAAATAAATTTTCATCATGAATATTTTTCTTCTCAAGCTGCAGTTTAAGGCACTCCTCCAAACTTCTAGCGCCTATGCCATCCGGTTCAAAGGACTGAACTATCTTAAGGGCATTTAAAACCTTATCCTCGCTTACATTTAATTGACCAGCGATATCTAAAATAGAATCTGGTAAATACCCTTTTCCATCTAAATTTTCAATTATATACTTACATATTTTCTTTTGAGAAGCTTTTATTTGAATTTCTCCGAGCTGATTAATAAGATATTCCCTTAGAGACTCTTCTCTACTTATAAAGTTAAATGGTGATACTTCATCTTCTGGCTTGTAATTGTTTTCATGGCTATAATTTTCAAAGTCTAAATATTTCATAAATTTGTCATAATCGATTTTATCAGTGAAGTCATTTTCTTTATTGATACTTATTTCTTGGCTTTTTTCAGCATACTCCTTCTCAAGAAGTGGATTTTCCTCCATTTCTTTTTCAACATATTCATTTAGTTCAATACTCGACATTTGAAGCATTTTTATAGACATCTGCATCTGCTGTGTCATTACAAGCTTTTGTTGTTGACTTAAGTTCAATTCAAAATCCAAATTCATATTTTTCACCCTAATCAATTAATCTTAAAACTCAATGATTTTATTATAACATATAAATATCAAAAGTGAGTATGATATTCCATATAATATCATACCCACTAATTTTATGTTATATATTTATTCTTCTTTAATATTACGACTAAAAATATAATAAAAATAAGTTCTAAATTATTCATAGTTTAGTAATTTTCAATAAAAAATACTCCGCAAGCTCCTGAGCCTGAATGGGTTCCAACAACACAACCAACTTCACATTCTATAAAATCATTTTCTTCTTCTCTTAATTTTTCTCTTAAAGCAGGCAAGATTTCATTGTTTCCTACATGAAGCAAAATAGATGTTTCATTATTTAAAATTCCTTTTTCATTTAAATAATCAAAAATAACCTTTACAGCCTTTTTACTGCCACGAACCTTGTCCATTATTGCCATTTCCCCGTCTTTCACTTCAAGAATAAGCTTTATCCCAAGAATATTGCCTATAGCTCCCGCTGTTCTTGAAAGTCTGCCACCTTTAACAAGATTATCTAAGCGTTCAAAAGCTAAGGCACTTTTAACATGTGGTATTGTTTCCATGATTTTAGCTTCTATATCTTTAAAACTCATCTTCTGTTCTCTTAGCTTACATGCTTTTATTACAAGAAGACCAAGTCCTGAAGTTACATTAAGACTATCAATAACAATTATGTCATCGCTTTCAAGCATATCCTTAGCTATGCATGCTGACTGATATGTTCCACTCATTTTAGAAGACATTATTATACTAATAATTTTGTATCCCTTGTCCAAATATTTTTTAAAACAATCATAAAATCTTTGTGGGTTAACTTGAGAAGTAGTTGGAAATATATTTTCTTCATCCATAACCTTAAGTAGTTCTGGAAGCCTTATTTCTTCAATGTCAAGATACATTTTTCCTTTTATATTAACTACTAATGGCATCACTTCTATATCGTATTTATCAATAATATATTGTGGTAAATCCGCTGTGCTGTCAGTTATTATTTTTATTTTTTCCATGGAATCCCTCCTTCCTATTTCATATTTGGAAATCCAAGCTGTCTTATACCTTCATAAGCAACAATAGCAACAGTATTTGATAAGTTAAGCGACCTTGTTGTTGTTTTTACCATGGGTACTCTTATACATCTTTCTGCATTGCTTTCCCTTATATAATCAGGAAGTCCACAGGATTCTCTACCAAAGACTATAAAATCACCTGCTTTAAATTTTACATCATCATAGTAATTATCGCCATGAGTAGTTGAAAAATAAAATGTAGAATCTTTATATTTTTCTCTTAGTTCTTCATAGGAATCGTATAAAGTCATGTCGAGATCCTTCCAGTAATCAAGTCCAGCTCTTCTTACATGCTTTTCATCAATGCTAAAGCCTAGTGGCTTAACTAAATGCAATTTGCAATTTGTAAGAACACATGTCCTTGCTATATTTCCAGTATTTTGCGGAATTTCTGGCTGAAATAATACTATATTTAAATTTTCCTGTCCTATAATCATTCACGTTACCCCCGTAAACTAAATAATAAAAAGTATAACTTCTAAAATGCCAATAAGTATATATTACCTTAATAAATGTATACAGTAAAGTTTATAATTACATTTTAAATTATATAACCTTATTAAATAAAAGATTTTGTATGTATAAATTTAAAATCACTCATTCACAATAAATTTATTAATTGCCTTTGCAACGCCAGAATTATTATTTGTATCAGTAATATAATTTGAAACTTTTTTTACGCTTTCTTCTGCATTTCCCATTGCTACTCCCATGCCCGCATACTCTATCATGGACAAATCATTTTCATTATCACCTATACACATTACTTCTTCCTGTTTTATACCATAAAAATCTGCAAGCACCTTAACTGCACTCCCCTTTGATACTCCACTACACATTACTTCAAAGTTATCTCTAAAAGAACTTGCAATTTCAAAACCACCAACTTTTTTTATTTCTTCTCTTGCTGCATTTAGCTTATCATAATTATTATTTTTAATTGCTTCCCTATCTATACATATACACTTTAATATCTCATCGCCCTCTTTTTCAATGGTATCCTGCATATTTTCAGTATATACAAGTCTAACACGTCTATCCTCTGGAAGTTCCTTATTCATTTTTACATATATATTTTTATTATCATCAAATTTTTTAGTAGATATTACGCAATCACACTCATTGAAGAATAGTAAAAAACCATATTTCTCAACTATGGAATAAAGCTGTTTAGATTTTTCCTTTCCAAGCACTGATTTATATATAACCTCGTCACTATCCTTATCTCTTATGTATGCTCCATTAGAAGCTATAATAGGCGCTTTAATTCCAAACATATCAGCATAAACCCTTGCATTTGCAAACAATCTTCCTGTACATATAGCTATCTTTACCCCAAGACTATGTGCAGCCTTTATTGCATCTAAATTTTCTTTGGTTACCTTTTTTTCATCACTCAGCACTGTTCCATCCATATCAAGACATAACAATTTATACTTCATAAAATCGCTCCTTAAAATTCATTAGTTACTTATACATTTTATCATAAAATGTATGTACGTATAAATTATATCCAAAAGGTTTAATTCCCTACAAATAAAAATAACAAAAGGTAATTAGCAATCTTAACTAACTACCTTTCTTTCTGTATTATAAAACTATCTAAAGATAAACACCTTAGAATATTAAAATTAGCTGAATTCTATTTTGGAATATGTTGGTTATATGAACATATATCAGCTGACTTGGTTATTTTAATCTTTCAGGTTGTTTATCTATATTTACTTTATATTTTCAACAAATATTTTACAAACCTCACTCCACTCTTTTTTAGGCATAAGAGTTTTAAATCCTGTTATACTTTTATCAAGTTTTAAATTTGGAGCATTAATTGCACTAGTTTGAGGTTCTAAACAAATATAGTTTTTATCTCCATTATCATTCCATATAACTATATGAGTATATTCCTCTCCCATGCTGTACACTACTCTTACTTTATTAGATATATCCTCTATAATTGCTCCTTTGAAATCATTTTCTTTGAATTTAATATGTTTTAATAAGTAATGCTTTTCAATAGGCCTTTCTAAAGGAATTATTCCATTATTAAGGTAATCTGTTTCATACCCTGACAGCTCACAAATTTTACCCGTTGGTAAAAGTCTATCGTTCTGCTCTAAACGTTTATCAATTGAAGCTACTACTCTATAATTTTCTTCCTTGCTCTTAGTATAAAACGGAACATTAAATGCAGTATGAAAACCAACTGCTATTGGCATTTCTTCATCACTTAAATTAACAATACTTGTAGTCTGCTTTAAGCCTTCCTTAGAAAGGTTATAAAGAAGAGTAAACTTAAATTTGTGAGGAAAATATTTATAAAAATCATGATTTTCATCAAAACTAAAAGTTGCCTCTATTAAAACTTCTTCATTCAAGATTTCTTTTTTAGTTATATCCCACTTTTCATTTTTTATAAACCCATGTATATAATTATTTCTATTTGGTTCATTTATAGGAAATTTATAAACCTTATTTCCAAGCTTAAAAGTGCCATCTTCTATTCTATTTGGTGGAAATAGAAGCGGCAGTCCAAAAACTTGAGGAACATTTTTAAAAAGGTCAGAGTCTTTCTTACTTGGAGTCCTAAGAATATCTATTCCTCTAGTTCTATCCTTAAGTTCTATTACATTTGCTCCAATATCCTGGACTATAAGTGCTTCATAGCCGCCTGCTGCAAAACGAATACATTTATATTCTTCCCATAAAGCCTCTTCCTTAATCCATGTATTTTTATTACCAGCCAATTTTATCATCTCCAAATTATAGTATACTAATAATTTAAAGGAATCTATCACATAAAGCAAGTTTTATAAAGTTACTCCGTTTTTAAATATAGCTATTTCTCTTATGTTATTCTTTTCATTGTTAGCAAGCTCACCATTTGCTATGCTAATCACATATTTAATAAATTGTTCTGCTAAATCATCTATATTATCGTTTATAACTAAACTTCCTGCATTAAAATCTATCCAGTGTTTCTTCCTATTAAATATATCATTATTAGTTGACACCTTAACAGTTGGAATAAAAGTACCAAAAGGCGTTCCTCTACCTGTAGTAAATAGTATAATATGACATCCAGCCGAAGCAAGAGCTGTGGAAGCCACCAAATCATTACCTGGTGCACTTAATAAGTTAAGCCCTTTTTCCTTTAAAGTTTCTCCGTATTTAAGTACACCTACTACTTCACTACTTCCAGACTTTTGTGTACATCCAAGTGCTTTATCTTCTAATGTGGTTATTCCGCCTTCTTTATTTCCTGGCGATGGATTTTCATATACCGGTTGGTTATAGTTCATAAAATATTTTTTAAAGTCATTTATTAAGCTGACTATCTTATTAAACACTTCTTCATTTTTAGCTCTACTCATTAAAATAGTTTCTGCTCCAAACATTTCCGGGACTTCAGTTAATATAGTTGTCCCCCCTTGCGCAACCAAAAAGTCTGAGAATTTACCCAAAAGAGGATTTGCTGTTATTCCAGAAAAGCCATCTGAACCTCCACATTTAAGTCCCACCTTCAATTCGGATAGTGGTATATCTTCTCTCTTATCTAAACTAATCACTTCGTAAAGCTCTTTTAATAGTTTATTTCCCTCTTCTATTTCATCTTCTACCTCTTGTGAAACTAGAAATCTAATTCTTCTTTTATTGTAATCTCCTAATGACTTTATGAAATCGGACATTGTATTGTTTTCACAACCAAGTCCAAGCACCAAAACACCCCCAGCATTAGGATGCTTTGCTATGTCTCCTAGTATAGTTCTAGTATTAATATGATCCTCTCCAAGTTGAGAACATCCATAATTATGCTTAAAAACATGTACATCTTTAAATGCTGTTTCCTCTTGAAATTTTTTAGCAATCAAATCTGCTATTCCATTTACACATCCAACGGTTGGCACTATCCACAGTTCATTTCTTATTCCAACATTTCCATCCTCTCGTTTGTATCCCTTAAAGGTTAGACTTCTATCTTTAATATCATTTAAAATTTTCTTTTTACTGTAAACATAATCCTTAATTCCATCAAGATTTGTTTTAAGATTATGCGAATGAATCCACTGGCCTTCCTTGATTTCCTTTATAGCATGTCCTATCGGAAATCCATACTTGTTAACATTTTCACCTTTTTTTATATTACAAATTGCAAACTTATGCCCTCGTTTAATAGCTTCCTTAAGTACGATTTTTTTGCCATCAACTTCTAGTACATCAGATTTATTTAAATTCTTTAAAGCTATAACAACATTATCCTTTTCATTAATTTTAAAAAAGTTTTTCATGAATTTACCTCCTTAAATAAAGTAACAATACTTCGTCACGTTAAAAAGATTCTATAAATCTAAGGTTCAAAAATCTATTAGAATTTTTTAAATCGTTCCTTCAGCATTGTTACTTTTCTTCCACGGTAGTGCAATGAAAAAATTCCTCCGTACCTACGGAATTTTAAGTATCAACCTTTGTAACCAATTAAATTTTTATACTATATATTTATTGGCCTTAATTTCTATTAATCAAGCATGTTTACAACAAATTTTTCGTAGGGAAACGGAGAAAAATTTTCCTTGATTTTGCGCCCTGCGAAGTAAGATCATTGAAGGAATAGTTTAAATAAAATTCTATAAATCTTGGTGGCAAATTGTTAAAAGCTTTAGAGCTTTCAATCTGTTTGAGCATTTTTTCAGCGAGTTATTGAAAGCTCTTAAGATTTTAACAATTTGACGCTTAGATTTATTAATTTTATTTAATATTCCAAGATGATGTTACTTAGCAATTTTTTACATCACACTTTTAATCGCTTCAGCAATTCCTTGTTTCTCTATTTTTATAAGATTTTCAGTTACAGCTTCTGTAAGTCCTTCTACTTTGTTTAAATCCATTTTCCAATTCTTTTCATAGCTTAGTACAGTGCTTACCAAAGTTTTATATCCACTATCTGTTCCATCACATTTTGACCACAAATCAGAATATAACTTTAATATATCTTCATTATCGGCAAGCTTTATAGCTTCATTCCCTCTTTTACCTTTATAGAATTCTATTAAGGCTGCCAATGAGAATACAAGTTTTTGGGGAAGTATTCCCTTTCTGTTTTTATATTCTAATAAAGATGGCAAATCTCTAGTTTCAAACTTAGACATAGAGTTTAGTGCTATGCTCATAAGATAATGTTTTACAAAAGGGTTTGTAAATCTCTCCAAAACAGCACCTGCAAAGTACTTAAGTTCATCTTCTGGTAAATCTAATGTTGGAATTATTTCATCATATACTACTTCATGCAGATATTTTCCTATTAATTTATCCTCAACTGACTCACCGACCGTATCCAATCCATAAAGATAAGCTACTGGAACCAGAGCTGTATGTGCCCCATTAAGTATTCTAACTTTTCTTGTTCTATATGGTGTAACATCATCGACGATTTTTACATTCAAGCCTGCTTCCTTAAATGGTAGTTCTTTTTCAAGACACATTGGGCCTTCAATTACCCACAAGTGAAAATACTCTCCAACATCAACTAAATTATCCTCATACCCTAATTCCTTTATGACTTCATCTATAGTGTCTTTAGGGTATCCTGGAACAATTCTATCTACCAGTGTACAACAAAAGGTATTTGCCTCTTTTAACCAAGCTATAAAGTCAGCTTCTAAATTCCAAAGTTCTGCATATTTAAATATGATTTTTTCAAGCTTTTCACCATTTCTATCAATAAGCTCACATGGTATAATAATTAGGCCTTTATTCCTATCCCCTTTAAAAAATTTAAATCTTCTATATAATAAGGTCGTTAATTTAGCGGGGTAACTACTTGGACATTTGTCATCAAATTTATCATTTTCATCAAAGGCTATTCCTGCTTCAGTAGTATTTGAAATTACAAATCTTATTTCAGGCTGTTCTGCAAGTTTTAAATACTCTTCATAATCTCTATAGGGATTTATACCCCTGCTTACACTGTTTATTACCTCATGCTTTTTGATAGGCTTTCCATCTTTTACTCCTTGTAAGTACAATGTATAAAGTCCGTCTTGATCATTTAGCCTATCAATAAGTCCTCTTTCTATAGGCTGTACAACTACTACACTTCCATTAAAACCAGCTTTTTTATTCATCTCATGAACTTGCCAATCAACAAAAGCTCTAAGAAAATTTCCTTCTCCAAATTGTATAATTCTTTCTGGATATCTTTTGTAATCTTTAAAATTGTTTTTATTTAATCTCATAGTTTATTCCTCCATATATTATAAAATTATTATATCACGTTTTTGCACACGTGAACATAACGTTGCTAAAACATATTGCCTACTTGTTAACCTCTTATATTTCTTGAATGCAATTCAGTAATAACCTTAGCAAATTTATTATCTGAAAGATTATATACAAAACCTATCATAACTGCTGCCATACAGGCTGCACAGGCAGGATACAATAACAATAATCCTTTTATTCCAAGTAAGGTGCTTGAACTTTGATGAGCATTTGCAACATAACCTACTAAATTCAAACCAAATCCAGCTATACTTCCTGCTATAGCTTGAGCAATTTTTCTTGACAAATTAAATACCGAGTAAGTAATTCCTTCTCTTCTTTCACCATTTTTCCACTCACCATAATCAATTGTATCTGAAACAAATGCCCATGTAACACCATTTATTATGCTAAGCCCCATGAAAGAAATTGTTGCAAGCACTATGAATACAGGAAAATGTGTTCCTGGAATAAAAAAGTTTACCGCATCTGAAATAGCACTTACTAAAAATGCCATAACAGCTGTCTTTTTCTTCCCAAACAATTTAACTAACTTAGGAAGAAAAGAAACTCCTATTACAGAACAACCTATTGTAAAGAAATTAACATATGCAACTAAATTCGTATTACCCAAATTATACTTGCAATAATATACAACTATTTGAGTTTTTATATTATATGCTGATATTGAAAATAAAGTCATAAGAATTAAAGCGAGCAGTGCTCTATTATGAAATATGGCATTTATAATGGTATGGGCTGTAATTTTTTCTTCTTTTTTAGGATCATGAACAACAACTTCTGTTGTATTTTTATAAGTAGCATAAAATGATATTACACCAATAACCCCCATAATTGCAGTAACAAATGCATATGCAGCTCTGCCCTTACCAAATAAAGTTACAAGTGGCATAAAAATTACTCCTGTTATTAATAATGCTCCTGATGAGCCTATTTGCCTAAATGTAGACAAAGATGTTCTATCCTGCGTATCCTGAGTAATAACAGAACCAAGTGATCCATATGGAACATTAGTAAACGAATACATCACTCCCCATAACATATAAGTTACATACGCAAAAACTAGTTTTGATCCGGCCGTATTACCAGGATTAGTAAACGTTATAACTGTCATTATTGCTAATAATATACTTGATACAAACATTGTAGATTTAAACTTTCCATTTTTGCTTGGCTTTTTTGAATCGATTACAGTACCAGCTATTGGATCCATAATAGCATCAAACAACTTCGTTACGAGAAATATACTTCCAGCCGCTGCTGATGCTATTCCAACAACATCGGTATAAAACTGAAGAAGATATGCTTGACCCAAATCAAACATAAAACCATTTCCAAAATCACCGAGACCATAAGATATTTTTTCTTTTAACGTTAATTTCTTATTTTCACTATTACTCATATACATATACTCCTTTATATTAAAGTATTATTTAAAATTCACACGTTAACATTTCTTTTAAAAAGATAATATAGTTATTTTAAATTATATTATCTTTTTTACTGAATCTCTTATTATCAATTTAGTACTAATATACAGCTTTTCATTTATAGTTTTATCCGGCTCTTCAATTATTCCAAGCAGCTTTTCACATCCAACAGAAGCAATCTTGCGGGATGGCTTTCTTACAGTAGTAAGTGCTGGAGAAACATAATCACAAAATGCACTATCATCAAATCCAACTAAAGAAATATCATCTGGGACCCTTAATCCGTGTTTTTGTATTGCTCTAATAGCTCCAACAGCCATATCATCATTGGAGCAAAATACTGCCGTTGGTATCTTCTTAAGTTCCAAAAGCTTCTGCATCGCCTTAAATCCGCTTTCTATATCATATTCTCCTCTTACCATGTATTCATTATTGATTTTTATCTTATTGTTTATAAGCGCATTAATGTATCCTTCACGTCTAAATACGCTTGATTTAAAGTTTTCTTTTCCTTCAATTATAGCAATGTCTTTATGCCCATTTTTAATCAAGTAATCAGTTGCTTCATAAGCTCCTTCTTTTTCCGATGAAAGTATATTTATAACATTATCAATCTCAATCTTCCTATTAAGTACAACTATTGGAATGTCTTTGCCTATAATGTCATATATAAATATGTTATCACTTTCACTTTGGCTTACTAATATAATTCCATCAAATCTATCCTTTGATACGTAGTTTAAACTTTTACAATCATCCATTCCTTTTATAACTAAATTATACTTTTTGTCTATTGCACTATTTACTCCATCTATTATTTCATGAAAAAAGTTAGGCGATGTACCTCTACTAATTGTAGAAAAAAACACTCCTATATTGTAAGATTTATTTAAAACCAAGCTTTTAGCATTATAATTTGGAACATAATTAAGCTGATTTGCTATTTCAAGTATTCTTTTCTTTGTCTTTTCTTTTATAAAGGGGCTATCATTTAGTGCCCTTGAAACAGTTGTATGTGAAACATTGGCTAGTTTTGCTATGTCTTTTATAGTAACGCTCATATTTACCTCATACCTTTCAAGTAACAAACTTCATATATTCATATAATATCATACATAGCTCCATATAAACTACTAATTTAATTATATATCCATCCCAAAGTAATTTTTTGCATTGTTATAGCATATATTTTCTACTATTTTGCCAAGTAATTCTTCATCATTAGGAACTTCTCCTGCCTCAACCATGTTTCCAATAAACTGACATAGTATTCTTCTAAAATATTCATGTCTTGTATATGATAAGAAGCTTCTTGAATCAGTAAGCATTCCTATAAAACTAGAAAACAATCCAAGGTTGGCCAAAGCCTTCATTTGTTCAAGCATTCCATCTTTATTATCGTTAAACCACCATGCAGCTCCAAACTGAATTTTTCCTAAAGCTCCACTTCCTTGGAAACATCCCATAAGTGATCCAATTACATAATTATCATTAGGATTTAAGCTATATATTATTGTTTTAGGAAGAGACTTTTCTTTTTCCAAAGAATTAAGTAATTTTGAAAGTGGTACTGCAACCTTGCTGTCATTAACAGAATCGAAGCCAGTATCTGGTCCTATTTTTTCAAACATCCTGCTGTTATTATCCCTATATGCATTCATATGAAATTCCATTGCCCAACCGCGTTTCGCATAATTTTTTGCTAAGAACTTCAAAGTATATGTTCTATATTTGGTTTCATCTTCAAAACTTACTTTTTCACCTTGCAAAGATTTTTTAAATATTTTTTCAACTTCTTCTTTAGAAGCTTCCATATATGGAACATAGTCTAAAGCGTGATCCGAAACTCGTCCTCCAACAGAATGGAAGAAATCAATTCTACTTTCCATAGCTTCTAAAAATGCATCATAACTGTCTACTTTTTTATTTGAAACTTGTCCTAGCTTAGCAGCCCATTCAGCAAAGCCATTCTTATTAATTCCAAGTGCCTTATCTGGTCTAAATGCTGGGAGCACTTTTACGTTAAAAGTCTTATCCTCTTTAAGCTTCAAATGATATTCCAGCGAATCCGTCGGATCATCTGTTGTACAAATTACTTTAACATTAGATTTTTTTATAATTTCTCTAACAGTAAGTCCCTCTTCCTGCAGTACTTTATTTGCCTTGTCCCATATAGTTTTTGCATTTTTTTCATTTACAACATCATAAATCCCAAAATACCTCTGAAGCTCTAAGTGTGTCCAATGATATAATGGGTTTCCTATAGCTGTTTCAAGTGATTTTACATAGGCCAAGAACTTTTCATAATCTGTTGAACCCCCAGTGATGTACTTTTCATCAACTCCAAAACTTCTCATAAGTCTCCATTTATAATGATCACCATAAAGCCAAGCCTCTGTTATGTTTTTAAATTTTTTATTTTCACATATTTCTTTAGGACTTATGTGGCAGTGGTAATCTATTATAGGCATTTTCTCAGCATAGTTATGAAATAGTTTCTTTGACATTTCAGTGTTTAATAAAAATTCTTCATCCATAAAATTTTTCATAAAATATCCCTCTTTCCAAAACATGTTTGTTAACGTTAACAGATACTTATGTTTCTATTATAAACTTTTTATATTATTTATCAATAGTTTTTTGTTTACGTGAACATTATTTTATATAGCAAAACTGCTGAGAGTTATACTGTTTTTAATTGTTTGAGCTTAAGTTTCACAGTGGTTTACCTATGTATTTAATGATAATATAAACTTTACCCTCTTAATTATAATTTAAATTTTCCTATTGCCTTCACCATATTATTAGTTTTGCTCTTTAATAATTTAGATGATTTTTCAACACTATCCGAAGATGACCTCATTTCTTCTGTAGATGCTGCAATTTCCTCCGATGCTGCTGAATTTTGCTCTGCCAATCTTGATGATTTTTCAATTGAAATCAAAATATCATTCTTATCAGTATTAATTTTACCTACAGCAGTGCTTATATTGTTTATTTGTGGGAAAATATTTCTAATTGAAGTTACTATTGTCTTAAACAAATCCATTGTATCATATATAGTCTCAACTTGTTCTTTAAGTTTACTACTTGCATCATCCGTTGTATTTGTTACCTTTAACGCTTCACTATTAATAGCGCTTAACTTATTAGTTATGCTTTCAGAAGATTTTTTAGACTGCTCTGATAAATTTCTTATTTCTTCTGCCACAACTGCAAAACCTTTGCCAGCTTCACCTGCTCTAGCTGCTTCAATAGCCGCATTTAATGCCAATAAATTTGTCTGTTCTGACACATCATTAATTACATTTATCATACTTGATATCTCATTTATACCTTCAACTAACTTGGATATTTTCTCACTTACTGCTAAAAACAATTCATTTATATCATCTGCAGCTTTTGCAAGTTCTGATATCCTTGAATTTCCATCCTGAGACATACTCGTTATATCTTTAGCTTTATTATCAACCTCTTTAATTTCTGCTGCAGTCTCTTCTAATGCTTGTCCAAAAGATTCCATAGTCTTATTTATAAAAATAAGCTCCTCCGCCTGTTCTGTAGTTTCCTCAGTAACAGTTTGAATAGCATAAGAAGATTGTGTTACCGATGAATTCATCTCTCCAGATATAGCTTCCAAATTTCCAGCTTCTTTCTCAACCTCTGAACATTCCTTCTTAACTATACTTAATATCTGTGAAATTGCCTCTGCAGTTTTATCAAGTGAGTTGTGCATAACACCAAATTCATTTGTAAGTAAAGTGTTCTTTTGCACCTTTAAATTTCCTTTAGATATAGTTTTTAGTTTGTTATCAAACTCTTTAATAGAATTCTTTATAAGTATAACCACTGCTATTGATATACCACTTATCAAAATTATTGATATTAAAAAAATCACAGTAAAAACCACATTAGTCTCTTCATGTAAAGCTTTTTCAATACTCGCTTTCCTATCAGCCTGACTTTTCTCATAGTTTAGCATAGCCTCTGTCTTCTTTTGAAGTTCTGTTCCATATGCACCCATCTCTACATTTGTTATTTGGGGATCTGGTACAATACCATCTTTTCTTTGAGCTATTATATTAGGTATATAAGAATAATAACTTACAAATGAACTTTTTGCTTTGTTAGCTAAATTCAATTCTTCCTTATCATTTTTGGATATGGATATACTTTTATTTATATTTTTCATTATATCTTTATTCAGCTCAATCATTTGCTCTTCATTTTTTTCGTCGAATTTTCTATCTATTATCTTCGTCAAAGTATTTCTTAAAACTCCCATATCTGCATTGACATCGCCCCAACTTTTAAGCTTAGGAATTGTATCTGAATTAATATTATTTGTTATTTTATACATTCTAGCTGTATTAATAAAAGCAACTACACCAAAAGTTACCATTGCTACTAAAGATATTAACCATACAATAATAATACTCCTCGTAATTTTTAAATTTTTAAAATTAATCTTCATAATCTCCTCCTAGATTAAAGACAAACCACTTTGAAACTCAAAACTTATTTATACCAAAACGTCAGCTTCTGAGCACTATGGTGCATATATAGTTTACAGTTTAGCTAGTTTCACTATATAAAATATTTATATATAATTCTTGAACATATTACCACATTTTTAATCTACACACAAATAATCAAATTATATGAACTGGCTTTACACTCTATTATGTGATAAAAACAGACACAGGACTATTATAAAAGGACTTTCAACAATTAAGCTGAAAGTCCTTTTACTCTAATATAAATAATTTATTTAATTACTTTTATCCATCCATCAGGTGCTTTAATGCTTCCCATCTGAATTCCTGTTAATGTATCACGTAACTTTGTAATAACAGGTCCCATTTCTGTCATACCGCTTGGGAAGCAAATTTCTTTGCCGTGATCTACAATCTTTCCTACTGGTGAAATAACAGCTGCTGTTCCACAAAGTCCACACTCTGCAAAATCTTTTACTTCATCAAAATAAACAGTTCTTTCTTCTACTTCTAAGCCAAGATAGTCCTTTGCAACTGTTAATAAAGAACGACGTGTAATTGAAGGAAGAATAGTACTTGATTTTGGTGTAACAACCTTATTGTCCTTTGTTACAAATAAGAAGTTAGCTCCTCCAGTTTCTTCTACCTTTGTTCTAGTTGCTGCATCCAAATACATATTTTCATCGAATCCTTCTGCATGTGCAGTAACAATTGCATGAAGGCTCATTGCATAGTTAAGTCCAGCTTTGATATGTCCGGTACCATGTGGTGCAGCACGGTCAAAATCACAAACACGTAAAGTTAAAGGCTTAACTCCTCCTTTAAAATATGGTCCAACTGGTGTTCCAAATACTCTGAACTGATATTCATCTGCTGGCTTAACGCCAATAACTGGTCCTGTTGCAAACATATATGGGCGAACATAAAAAGTAGCTCCGCTTCCATATGGAGGTACCCATGCTGCATTTGCTTCTATAGTCTTTGCTATAGCTTCTACAAACTTTTCTTTTGGGAAAACTGGCATTTCTAGTCTCCTACAAGAATCTTCCATACGTTCTCCGTTTAAATCAGGACGGAATGTAACAATATGACCATCCTCAGTTGTGTATGCCTTCATACCTTCAAAGCATGACTGAGAATATTGAAGTACACCTGCACATTCGCTAATTACAACAGCTGCATCCGAAACTAATACACCCTCGTCCCATTTACCATCTTTATAGTTAGCAACAAATCTTTTATCTGTTGGCATGTATCCAAAGCCAAGATTTGCCCAATCTATATTTTTCTTTTCCATACTCCTACATCTCCTTATATATATTAATTATGTTCCATTGATTCTTCGTGTTATTAATAGCTAACTGTTAATATAACTCTTCTAATCAAATGAAGCATGTTTACAATTATTAGCGTATTTAAAATTTAATTACTTTACATTACATACTATCATATATGATTTCTAAAATAAATATTAAATTGATATTTTTTTATAAAATGTTAATTTAGTGCGCCATTTATTAAACAATAGTAAAATGTAATTGTTTTTCATTAAAACAATTACATTTTAGCCTGCATTGACCCCATAAAAATCATTACATTTTATAAGCTAAATCGTAAGCTTCTTTAATAACCGTCAGCAAATTGCCAACCTTACTAGCATCACCAATTATATGGACTTTATTATTTGTAATAGTTTCATTGTCGAATGGTACATAAGAATCATATCCAACAGAAAGAATAACAGAATCGGCTGGTATAAACTTATCGCCTTCTTGCGTTTTTACTAATACTCCATTATCCTTAATTTCAGACAAAGCTGTAGAGGTAAAAACATCAACCTTATAGTAACGAATAATTTCACGCAGCATATTAGAATTAGCCGAGCTTAATCCCATAATTTTTAAAATATCATCCTGCATTTCAACTATGCTTGCCTTTTTCCCCTTTAGTGACAGATCATATGCAATCTCGCAGCCTGTAAGCCCACCACCAATTATAACTACGTTGTCGCCAACCTGCTTTTTACCAAGTAGGTATTCTACTGCTTCTATTGTATTATCTCCATCAAACCCTGTAATAGGAAGCTTTTTAGGAATAGATCCTGTAGCAACTACAATTTCATCTGCATTAAGTGTGCCAAGCATTTCTTTTGTAATTTCAGTATTCAACTTGATTGTAACGCCAAGATCACTAAGCTGCTTAATATACCACTTTATAAGTTCTTTGTCTTTTTTCTTAAAGTCTGGAGCTGCAGCAGCTATAAACACTCCACCTAATTTATCGCTCTTTTCATAAAGTGTTACATCATGTCCACGCATTTTACATAAACGAGCAACCTCCATGCCTCCAATTCCACCGCCAATTACAGCTACTTTCTTTTTAATAGCTGCAGGTTTAAGTGCCATCTCCTCTTCATGCAAAGTTACTGGATTAAGTGCACAGTTTCCCATTTTCCCTGAAAAACCGCATGGAAGACCTTTAAAATGACTAAATGCGAAGCAGCCATTGTGACAAGCTATACAAGGGCGAATATCTTCTAATCTTCCTTCACGGACCTTGTCACACCACTGAGGATCTGCAAGCAGCTGTCTCGCTATCCCAATACCGTCAATCATTCCACTCTCAACAGCATGCTCTGCAATATCTGGATCATTCATGCGCCCTGCACAAACCACTGGAATATTTACAAACTGCTTTATATAAGAAACCTCTGGCAAATTACATGCTGATGGCATATAAACAGGTGGATGTGCCCAGTACCAAGCATCGTAAGAACCATTATCTGCATTAAGCATATCAGCACCAGCCACTTCAAGCAGTCTAGCAGCTGCTGGGCTTTCCTCCATACTTCTGCCAAACTCCACATAATCTTCTCCTGGTAATGCCCCCTTATTAAAACCACGCATTTTACTCGTTACACTGTAGCGAACAGATATTGGATAATCGCTGCCACACGCAGCCTTAATTGCCTTAATAATATCAGTAACAAAACGGAAGCGGTTTTCAAGTGAGCCACCATATTCATCTGTACGATTATTAGTGTTTGAAATTGCAAACTGGTCAAGAAGATACCCTTCGTGAATTGCATGAATTTCAATACCATCTATACCTGCCCTTTTACACAAAACAGCAGCTTTTGCATATGCATCAACAGTTTCTTTAATTTCTTCCTTAGTCATTCCTCTATGCTTAATTGATGGATTCCAAACATTAGGCATTCCATCAGATGCTGCAATAGGAGCACTATTAGAATCGTTTCCAGGCATGTTTGGAAAAATTAGCTGTGAACGTCCAAACCCTGCACCAAGTTGTAAAAAGAATTTAGAACCATAAGCATGTAGTTCATCCATAAGACTTTTAACAGGTCCCATAAAAATATCCTCTTTCTCATATAGATATCCATCACCCATCATATTTTTTACACCTGTTACGCCTGGAATAATAAGTCCAACATTTGCTTTTGCACGCTCTAAATAATATTTGCGTATTCCATCATTAAAGAGGCCATTCATACCGAAAGGGCTTGTACCCCCCATGGCACACAAAACAATTCTGTTTTTAATTGTTACATTTCCTATTTTCATAGGCTTAAATAATGCTTCATATTTATTTTTCATATAAATCCCTCGTATTCTAATTATTTACTTTATAAATTTAGCTTATCACAACTAAAAATGGAGTGCAATAGTAATAGCATAGTCCTTATTACTCCACTTAATTGATCTGCTTTTATAGCTGTTAATCCTTTATAATACTGCATTGTTACTGAACATACGCTTCTTGTCTTGCAATTTATTATTGAAAAACAAAAACACACTAGAATAATCATAAAATAATGAAAAATCTAGTGTGTTTTTTGTTATTAATAATTAATAAAAATCTCGTAAACCATTTATTTCTATGGTGCGGATAACAGGATTTGAACCTGCACGATTTCTCACTAGAACCTGAATCTAGCGCGTCTGCCGTTCCGCCATATCCGCAAGATACAAAAATTATTATACCACCCACGTTTAAAATATTCAACCTAGAAACTCAAAATTAAAAATGCTGCAGTTGTATAAATAATAATGAAGTATGCTTTTTCCCAAAAGCATACTTCATTATTATTTAAGCACATCACCATAAATACCTAAAAAAATAGTACCTTATTACTCCCTGTTTTTTTCTTATCGCTGCTTCAAATCTATCATAAAAACTTCTTTTATCAAATTTTTCTTCATTATCTCCTCCATAATACTCACTATAAACCTTAGCTGCAAGACATTTAATAATAGCTCTAACTTCAGCATCCTCTATATTTTCTGCAAATTCAATCTCTCCAATATTAAGAGGTTTATATATACCTATACTTTTAAGTCTCTTTAAACAAAGGCTATAAAGCTTAAGTATATTTTTATATTTTATAGCTTGCTCTTGAGAAAACTTTTTGTAGGCAACCCTTAGTAACAAAATCAAAATAAGCAAACTAATTACTGATTCAAGATTATAGTTTATCTTTTTTTCACCTGAAGCACTTTTTTTCACGGTTGTACTTTTCTTTTTAGTGCTACTATAAGAACTTTTATTAGTATTTTTTATACCTTGTTTGCTTCCTTCATTTAAATTTTGATTAATTTTTTGACTAGTTGAAGCATGAGCATTCTTATTATATTCACTATCGTTTTCATAAAGATATTGTGCTGCTGATGGAGTTGCATCTGCAATATACCACATATTAAGCTCTGGATTAATCAGCACTTCTGTCCAAGCATGAGCATCTGCATTTGTAACAACATAATTTCCATCAGAATTTTTTCTATTTATCATTTTAACGCCTTCTGCATATCTTGCTGGCACGTTAGCAATTTTACACATAACTGTCATAGCAGTAGCAAAGTAAACACAATATCCTTTTTTTTCATTAAACAAAAAATTATATAATAAATTTCTATCTATATTTTTAACTTCAAGAGAATACGTATAATTATTTTTTAAATACTGTTCAATTCTATAAGCTTTTTCTGCATCAGATTTAGATCCTTTTACTATTTTATTTACAAGCTTTATTATTCTGCCATCAATATTATTGTATCCCCCGATAAATTGTTCATTATATTTTTTATAGTCCTTATATTCGCTATTAGTAAAGGTGGTTTTTCCTTTATCATCCTTGAATAGCTTACCTGCTCCATCACCATCACTGTACGCTTTATCCAAAGTTACATCTTCTCCATAATCATAGTAAGATATATTATAACCCCCTGTATTATCATCCTTAAATATAGAATTTTGAGGGCTTAAAAATGTATCTACATTATTTACATCATAAATCAAATAAGGATGAAATAACATGCTTTTATCATAATTTATTTCAATATCTGACTTACTTATATTTAAGCTTTTTAAACTAGAATACAATTTTTTTTCAAGATAATACTTATCTTCCTTTACATATCTATCATCATATATAAATTGTTTCTTTGGTATTTTAACTAGTTTATTATAATCATTATCCCATGTATTATTATCATCATCATACTTATTTTTAGAAGATGCTTTCAAATAAATTGGTCTTTTAGCTTTTACTTCAAACTGAGGAGTATTATCAACATCAAGGCTTCCACCTATTTTTTCCTTACTAGCCTCAGTGATGCTATCTATTCCAGAAAACTTGTGATTTATATTAGATGAACTAGTAAATTGTCCATCATCAAAATCATTTAACTTTGTATATATCAAATCAGAATATACACCTGAATGCTGACTAGATATCCTACTAATTAATTCATAAGAAAAGCCCGCTGCAAGTAAACTAATAATAATGAAAGACACAAAACTATTTATCCTTTCTTTTCTTCTTCCCTTATAATTTTTAAAAGCCCTATAGTATCCATCAAACATAAAAGAAAAAATTCCAATACAACAGTATATATATGCATACTTTATCAAAATATTTTCATAGTGCCAAAACCAAAGTACTATCATTAAGATAATATTAACAATAACGTCTATAAAATTTCTTCCTTTAAGTGCACAATGAGTATATAAAAATCCCACAATTGGAACTATTATAATCATATATGGAACTACTAAATGTATACTTATAGTTTCAAGGTTATAATATAAATAAATAAATTGTTCTGGTATTTCATTAAATAATTTACTTAAGGTGTCTCCATAAATAAAAAAGTCTGCCCCAATAAAAAGCATTACTATAAAGCATATAAGCAAAATTACAGTTAAAAGCAAACCTTTTTTTAGAAAAAACTTTTTCAAAAGAATATAGACTATAAAACCCGAAGCAAATAGAAGCGTTGAATATACTAAATATTCATTAGTACTACCTATTTTAAAACAAAGCTTTAACATAATAAGTATAAATATTAGATTAACATATGATATTAAAATTTGAACTGCTTTCACATTTTCACCCGTTTCTAACAAGCTTGGACATAGAAAAGCATTTAATTTTCAATGCATCCAAATACTTGCCATCAGATTTTTTTTCAAAATTTTCTTTAAAGTAAAACACACTACATTCAGTTCCATTCCTTTTTAATTGGATAATCTTATCAATTACACTTTCATTCATTTCAAATACAATAATACAAAAGAAATCTTTTTTAGATAAACTTTTAATTGCTGCTATACTATCAAATAGCTTTTGTCTTGCAACACAACTATTATCAACTAAATATTCCATAATATCATCAAATGAAGCCTTACCATTAGAAAAAATTATTTTTTCTATATCATTAGCAAAATGAACCTCAAATTCAATATGATCATCCATTATATAATTTAATATTGATACAACATATTCTATATAACTTTCTTCAATATCCTTTCCCTTATTCAGTATTTCTTCATTCATATCTACAAAAATTTTCATTTTTCCTTTGTCAAAGTTTTCATAATTCTTTACATATAACTGTCCTGTTTTTGATGTTGCTTTCCAATGTATTTTTTTATAACTATCATTATAGTTATATTTTCTTATATCCTTTACATTTAAATAGTCATTTTCAATTAAATATTTGTTTACGCTTTTCCTAAAAATATAATTCAATTTATTTATTTCCTGTTCTTTTATACTCCATACTCTAGGATAAACTCTTATTATTGGATTGTTCTTTAACCTCTTATATTTTGTAAATATAAACATAATATCTTTTACTTCCAGTCTAAATTTGCTAAAATCATATACACCTCTGTATTGAAAAACAATTTTGTTTTTAATTTTTTTTGTTTCACTAAAATTCATATGAAGTACTTTGTGTATTAATTTATCTCTACTTATATAACTTACGCCTACATATGGAATGAAGAAGTAGAGACTATTTTTTAACTTTAAATAAAACTCATACTTATAGGAAGTGTTATAATTAACCTGATTAAACTCTAATTCCATATTCAATCCAAAATAAAAAAATATTAATGAAATCAAACCTATAACCAAACATAAAATCACACAATAAAATGCCAAATTTAAAATAATTTCTCCTTCTATAAAATATAAAAAAGAAATAATTATTGCAAAAGCTATATATAGCTTATTTACTTTCATTACTTAAAAATCCTTGGTACATATGTTGAATTTATTATGTCTTCTATAATATTTTTGGGAGTTAAATTATTGATATTAGCATTATAAGATAATTTTATTCTATGACAAAGAACCATATAAACATTTTTTCTTATATCTTCTGGTATGACATAATCTCTTCCATCCATAAATGCGGACGCTTGAGCTATTCTTAGGATTGCTAGAGCTCCCCTCGTACTTACTCCCAAGCTTACATTTTCATTGTTCCTTGTTTTCTCAACTATATCTAAAATATAAGATATAAGTTCATCCTTTATATTCACCTTTTTAACCATTTCCTGAAGATAAATTATATCATTTTTAGATGCCATAGGTCTAAGCTCTTCAATTGGCTTACTTTCTTTGTATAATTTTAATATTTTCATCTCATGCTCCTTTACTGGATATCCTATATTTACTTTTATTACAAATCTGTCTAACTGTGCCTCTGGCAATTCAAAGGTTCCATCCTGTTCTATTGGATTTTCAGTAGCCAATACACAAAAGGGTTCTTCTATATCATAGGTTACATTGCCATCAGAAACTTGTCCCTCTTCCATTGCCTGAAGTAAAGCCGATTGAGTTTTGGGGGAAGTTCTATTTATCTCATCTGCCAGAAGAATATTACAAAATACAGGTCCCTTTTTAAATTCAAATTCCATATTCTTTTGGTTATATATTGAAACTCCTGTCACATCTGATGGCATTATATCTGGTGTAAATTGTATTCTCTTGTAGCTCAAGTCAAAAGATTTTACAATCGCCTTTACAATAGTAGTCTTTCCAACTCCAGGCACGTCCTCTATCAAAACATTTCCACCCGCAATTATACCCATGAGTATATTTCTTATTTCATTGTCTTTTCCTACAACTGCTTTTTTACAATTCTCCATGATACTATCTATTAATTTATTTTTATTGTCCATATAAACACCTTTAATCCTAATATTTTGTTTAAGAATAATAACAAATTAATACTAACAAACTGTATTTTAAGTATCAATTTTGTTATTTTTTATAATATATCTACATTTTAAAATTATAGCATAAAAACAAGTAACTAAATATGTATTTAATTTGAAAATTATTTTTATATTATGTTAAAATAATTATAAGGAGCTGATATAAAATGTATAATCTTGATAAATTAAAATACTATCTAAAAAATATACTTGAAATTGCAAGTCCAACTGGATACACAGAAAATTTAATTGATTATGTAAGTGAAGAATTACATATTATTGACATAAGCTTTGATACTACAAATAAAGGTGCATTAATAATAACCTTACCTGGAGAAAACACTGAATATGAGAGGACTATTTCAGCTCATATTGATACTTTGGGAGCAATGGTAAAAGAAATAAAAGAAAAAGGAACTTTAGCTATCACTCCACTTGGAGGATACATGATGAGTTCCATTGAGGGTGAAAACTGCACAATAGAAACTATTGATGGCAAAAGTTTCTCTGGAACAATTCAAACAATAGAACCTTCTGTTCATATATACGATGATCCTAAAGCTTTAAAAAGAGAACCTAAAAATATGGAAGTTGTTATAGATGAAAAGATTTCATCTAAGGAAGATGTTTTAAAACTAGGAATTGATGTTGGAGATTTTATATGCCTTGATTCAAGAACGCGTTTTACTGAAAGTGGATTTGTAAAAAGCAGGCATCTTGATGACAAGGCAAGTGCAGCAATATTACTATATGCAATAAAATACATAAAAGAAAATAATATAACTTTACCTTACACTACTAATTTTTATTTTAGTAATTATGAAGAAGTAGGTCACGGTGCATCCTATATTCCACCTAATACAAAAGAATTTCTTTCAGTAGATATGGGTGCTCCTGGAACAGGACAGAATTCTTCTGAATACAGTGTGTGCATATGTGCTAAGGATTCGTCCGGTCCTTATGATTACTCTTTTAGAAAAAAGCTTGTTGAACTTTGCCGTTCTAACGATATATCTTATAAAATAGACACTTATCCCCACTATGGTTCTGATGCTTCTGCAGCTCTACGTGCAGGATGGGATATAAAAACAGCGCTTATTGGAACTGGAGTTTTTGCTTCTCATGGATATGAAAGAACTCATATGGATGGAATAGAAGCAACTTTAGACTTACTCCTTAAATATTGTGAAGCTAAGTAACAATGCTTCGTCACATTAAAAGAATCCTATAAATCTAAGGTGGCTATTTTAAAATAGTGCTTGCTTTGAGTTCAAGAAGGATAATGGGCAAGCCCAAGCCTCATGTATGTTTATACTCGCTTAAAAAATGCTCAAACAGATTGAAATATCTAAGTATTTTACAATTTTTTCACCAAGATTTATTAGGATTTTTTTAAACTGTTCCTTCAGCATTGTTACTTCTCTCCCACAGTAGTGCAAGGAAAAAATTCCTCCGTACCTACGGAATTTTAGGCATGAATTTTTGTAACCAATTAAATTCTTTTATTATATTAATTTAAAAAAGTATAGTAAATTATATGGAATATTAGCATGAGAACAAAGAATATTGACAAGACTATGTGTGTATATCTTAAATATCTTTTATTTATGTTTTTTAAATATTTCATCATTAATCCCGAAATGTCTAGACAAATAAAAATTAATAGAGCAGCTTTTCCAAAAGTTAAATCCAATGTAAATAAACTATTGTGAGCATGAATAATTGCAAACACAGTTCCAATTAAAGCAAAATAGCAATGAAATTTAAGAAATTTTATTTTCATTCTTTTAAGTACAAAATAACTTATACTTAAAATTGCAAATATAAAAGCAATTATGCCTAATAAATGATTCATATTCATAATACATCCTCACTGCAATACTCAAACCCACTATCTTCTATTAAATAAAAGTCTTGTCTCATATTGCTTGTTATTTTCACCTTTTTATCTTTTGTTATGAATATAGCCTTTGCACCATAATTTTTTATAAACTGCATTCCTTCTTTATCACCAAGCACAAATGCAGCTGTAGATAGTGCATCTCCTTCCATGGAATTTTGGGAAATGACAGTAACGCTCATCAAATTAGAATCTGCCGGATATCCTGTTCTTGGATCAATTATATGATGATACTTTACACCCTTGTCCTCAAAATACCTAACATAATTTCCGGATGTAACCACGGACTTATTGCTCACATTAACAACGCCAATTATGTCACCCCTACTTTTAAAAGGTTCTTGTACACCTATACTCCAATTACTATTATCAGGCTTTTCTCCAAAAACCATAACATTTCCACCCAAATTTATAAAAGCAGCTCTAATATTATTTTGTTTGTAGATTTTAATTGCTATATCTGCTGCATAACCTTTAGCAATTCCTCCTAAATCTATTTGCATATTTTCCTTATAAAATTTAACTGTATTTTCACTTTCATCTAGAATTAAATTATTATAATTAACAAGAGAAAGTGTTTCTTTTATTTCTTTTTCAAGTGGTACTCTCTCATGTTTTGTAAAAACACCCCATAGTTCTATGACAGGTGCTAATGATATATCAAAAGCCCCCTGGCTTATTTCAGAAAAATATTTAGCTTTTTTTATTATTTTAAATACATCTCTACTAAGTTTAACTTTTTTTTGAAATCCACAATTATTAAGTATTCCAATTTCACTTGAAGCTTTATAAAAGTTCATTGAAGCTTCAAGTCTTTTCATTTCATTTTCAACTTTCTTTATAGTTTTTCTTGCATTAGATCCGTACACTCTCTGAATTATATTTGTTCCCATGCAAAAAATTTCACTTTCAAGGTATTCACTGCTCATGCCTTTTCACCGTTTTGTAATGCACTTTCAATAGCTCTCAAAATAACCTTACTGCTATTTGTTGCACCGGTTACAGTATCTACTTTAATGCTTTGAGCTTTTATAACTTTTCCTAAAATAGTTTCGGCTTTTTTACCTCTTTCGTTTTTATGCTCAAGAAGCTTTATAGACATAATTTTATTATCTTTAACCTGCACCTTGACTACCGCTTTTATGTAACCGACATCACAAGAACCTGTATACTTACCATCTTTAACTTTTTCTAAATCCACATTCTTAATACTAATGTTTTTAACTTCTTTTTTATACTCATTTACAGAAACAAGATACTTTACACCAAAACCAATACAAACTACAATTAAAACACATATTGATATTATAAAAATTTTTTTCATCATATAAAATCAATCCTTCCGTATTGAATTTAAAATTATTTCGAATCCATTTTCAAGCACATCTAGTGATGTTCTGTCATATACTTTATTTATATATTCTTCTTTTTTATCTATAAGGTTAGCAAAACCTAAGACGCATGACCAAAGTGTAAGTGAAATATCCAATGAATCAAATTTTTCTGTTATTTCACCTTTTTTTATACCATTTTCTATACTTTCCTTTAGAGTATTAAATGTATATTCTCCTTCTTTATCACATTCCTTATACAATTCCTCACTTACATTACTGGAATAATATTTATTTTCATAATCTACAATAGCCTTAAAATATCCCTTGTACTCAACACTAAATTTAATGAATGCTTTTCCTAAAGTTTTTATATTATAAATCTCACTATCACTTTTTGCTTCTTCTAACATGCTCCTACTTATAGAATTAAGTATCTTATATCCCCTAAGCATTATTTCATAATATATATCCTCCTTACTTTTAAAGTATGAATATACTGTTTTTTTAGTAAATTCAGCTTCCAGTGCAATATCATCCATAGTTGAATTTTCAAATCCTTTTTTAAAAAATATCCTTTCTGCCGCATCCAATATGTCTGATTTTCTATTTAGTCTTTCCCTAGCTTTACGATTATTTATTTGCATAATTCCCTCCACATAATTATACTTTAAGTATACAAACTATACTCTAAGTATACCTTATGGTTTTGCAAAGTCAATATTAAAAATTATTAATTAACATATTTTTTATATTTTAAATTAAGCTCTTATATAGTGAAACTATTGAAATTCATGTGCACCATAATGCCAAGAGGACAGATTTTGATACAAATAAGTTTCAAGGTAGTTTATCTAAAAAAAACAATGTTGAAAGTTGATTACTACCTGTAAAATTGAGTATAATAATATACTTTATTATACAAACTATAGGAATATAGAGACCGTAGGAATATAATAATAATAAGAAATACTAACTAACCTGCCTTAAAGGAGAAAATATAATGGATAAAAATTATATCTATATAGAAAAAGCTCAAAAAGAAGAATACGATGCCCTACGAAATATTTTTTTTAAATCAAGACAAGAAAATTTCAATTGGATGGAATATGATAACATAAAATTAGACGATTTTGATAGTAGTACAAAAGGAGAATTAATATTAACAGCAAAAATAAGCAATAAGATTGCAGGGTTCATTTCAATTTGGGAAGAAGACAAATTTATTCACAATTTATTTGTTTCGTCAAATTTTCAAAGGTGTGGAGTAGGGAAAGCATTGATAAGTGAAGCTGTAAAAGCAGTTGGATTACCATTAACATTGAAATGCGTAAAGTTAAATGAAAATGCCTTAAATTTTTATTTATCTCAAGGCTGGACAATCGAAGAAGAAGTTAAAGAAAAGGAACCTTATTATTTAATGAAATATGATGTTATAAATGCATTAGAAAAATAATCATAACCATTAGTTGTATTAAAACATAATTTTGAAAATATAATTTAAGGGACCTTTTAATAGGTCCCCTTAAATTATATAATATATCAATGCTGTTCTTTAAAAAATTCACATACCACATTTACCGGACATTCACTACATTTTGGATTCCTTGCCTTACAAATCTTTCTACCATGCCATATTAGACAGTGATGCATTTTAATCCAATTTTCTTTTTCTATGTTTTCCATAAGCTTATTTTCAACTTCTTGAACATTTTTTCCCTTAGCTATTCCAATTCTATTAGAAACTCTAAAAACATGAGTATCAACTGCAAATGCAGGTGTTCCAAATGCATTTGCCATAACAACATTAGCTGTTTTTCTGCCAACTCCAGAAAGACTAGTTAATTCTTCTAATGTCTTTGGAACTATACCATGAAACTTTTCTACAATACTTTTAGATGCTTCAAGTATATTTTTACTTTTATTTTTATAAAGTCCACAAGTCTTTATAATATCTTGAAGCTTTGCTTCATCCAAGGTTATCATTTTTTCAGGAGTATTATATTTCTTAAAAAGTTCTTTTGTCACAATATTGACTCTTTCATCCGTACATTGTGCACTTAATATGGTTGCTATAAGAAGCTCATAAGGACTATTAAAATGCAGTGCACATTCAGCTTCTGGATATGTTTCTTCAAGTATATCTACAACTTTTTCAACATCTTCTTTTAGCACTGTTACCACCCCTCATATTATATGGATACACGAAATCTTTGAAGTTCTTTTAATAATATTTTATCAAAGTAATCTTTATATATTAAGAGTAAAGATTACAGTAAAGGATGAATTTTCTCCGCTATCGCTGCGAAAAATCTAAAACTTAATGCTCACGCAATAATATCATAAATATCACTCAGCGCAGCTGAACTTATATTTTTTAAGATTTACCTAAACAAAGCAAAAGGTAAATCTACCTTAACTGTACTCTCTACTCTTCATAAAATTTAATGCCATCTAAAAATCCTTGCTAATCTAAAGTTTGTATGAATTACATACCTTTCTTGCTATAGACTCCTCTGTATTTCTCGGGCAATAATTCGGCAATCCTATACATTGCTTCATCAACAACTCTTTTTTCATAGTCTTTTCTATTCTCATCTTGGTACTTCTTATCCAAATAAAAAGCTTTTCCAATTTTCACTTCTACATCTGCATGTTGAAAGTCTTCTTTATACATATTGCCTTCCTTGTTTATTGGTAGAAGCTTTTCACTTCCATGGATACCTATTGGTACTATTATTGCCTTACTTAGTTTTGCAATTAAAGCAAGACCCTTTGTTGCTTCTATCATGGCCCCAGTTCTACTTCTAGTTCCTTCTGGAAAAATCAATATGTTATGATTGCTTTTCAAAATCTTTATTATTTTTGATAGTCCTTCCTTATCCGCTGTATTGGGTTTAATCGGTGTAGTTTTAACACAATATGTACCTAGTTGTGTTATAGCATCGTGTTTAAGTTTAACACCTGCAACAAAAGTCACATCAAAATCATCAGATACGTTTAAAATTTTATTTAATACAAGTCCATCAGAATTACTTAAATGATTGCATATAAATATTATTGGCTTTTGTACTTTTTTTAATTCATCTATACCTTGAACACTTATATTTGCATATTTATTTAAATATGAGTTCAAAATTTTTTTACCTATATAACCGGCAAAAGATGCTGGAAATATTTCTATTATTCTAGCTAGCTTAGGAGAAAGCACATTAATTCCACCTTTCAAAACTTTGTAATATAAAATATGCTAAATATAACCTTATTATAGTTGAAAAAAAGTCAAAAGTCTAATTGTTTATAATCAGTACCTTGTAAGTAAAGTATTTTACATATTAAAATAAGGCTTGGGAAAAAGCCCAAACCCCATATCTACTTTGGTTTTGTTCTTGAGTATCTGCCTCTAATTAAAGAGCAATTCATTATGGTTATAGAACCACATGGGCTGCCGCCCAA
>NZ_JBJIAA010000003.1:69442-179141 GCF_045310695.1 Clostridium neuense | reverse complement strand
CAAACCCCATATCTACTTTGGTCTTGTTCTTAGGTATCTGCCTCTAATTAAAGAGTAATTCATTATGGTTATAGAATCGCATGGGCTACCGCCCAAACCCCATATCTACTTTGGTCTTGTTCTTAGGTATCTGCCTCTAATTAAAGAGTAATTCATTATGGTTATAGAATCACATGGGCTACCGCCCAAACCCCAGTGGATTATTCTCCACAGAATTTATTGATGTTTATTACGTTTTCTTTTTTGATTATTGGGGATTCTTGCTGCTTGCTTTTGGGTACCACAACTCTTGCTGGTATGCCAACAGCTGTTACATTAGCAGGTATATTTTTTAATACAACAGCATTAGCACCTATTTTGGAACCATCTCCAACAGTAATAGGACCTAATACCTTTGCTCCACTACCTATCATTACATTATTACCTATAGTAGGATGTCTTTTTCCTTTATCCTTGCCAGTTCCCCCTAGAGTTGAACCGTGATACATAACAACA
Source organism: Clostridium neuense (assembly GCF_045310695.1). Taxonomy (NCBI): domain Bacteria; kingdom Bacillati; phylum Bacillota; class Clostridia; order Eubacteriales; family Clostridiaceae; genus Clostridium; species Clostridium neuense. The sequence goes on along the minus strand of NZ_JBJIAA010000003.1, from coordinate 178,646 downwards.
TCATCACCAATTTCTGCTGTTTCTCCTATAACAACTCCCATACCATGATCTATAAAAAGTCCTTTTCCAATTTTCGCTCCAGGATGAATTTCTATCCCTGTAAAAAATCTACTTGTTTGAGAAATAAGTCTTGCAATAAAAAACATCTTATGATTATAAAAGTAGTGGGCAGCTCTATACCATATAAGTGCATGTATACATGGATATAATAAAAATACTTCTAGTGCATTTCTAGCTGCTGGATCATTTTCCATCACTTTTTTTATATCATATCTTAATGCTTTAAACAATTTATACTCACCATCCCATTAATATTAAAAATAAAGGCTTCACCTCAAATTAGAGACAAAGCCTTCTTGTTTTTCCACTCTAAAATAATTCACACTCCAAAAACACAATCATGCTTAGTCAATATAACGGTTGCAACCGCTGCATCATACTAACTTGTTCAGATGCAGTACTCCAAAGTGCACTTCATGCAAACTCCATTTAAGAACCTCTCAGCCTGTAGTTCTCTCTCTGAAAATTTTATTTACACTACTTTACTTCATCAACGTATATCCGAGTGATTTACTAAGAATTATACTACTATTATTATATACCAATCTCTTTGTTTGTCAACATTATTTTTTGTGCATCTACCTACAAAATCTATGCTTTCCTATGATCTTAATTAACGGTCTTGACCATATCCAATTATTGGTTGTTTTTGCAGGATTAAAATAATATATTGCTCCACCAGAAGGATCCCATCCATTTAAAGCATCTCTAGCAGCATTAATAGAGCTCTGCTCAATATTAGCATGAATTTGTCCGTCAACAATAGCAGTAAAAGCTCCTGGCTGATATATAACTCCTGCCACGCTAGATGGAAATTTAGGATCTCTTGTTCTATTTAAAACAACAGCCCCAACAGCCACCTGTCCTGTATATGGCTCTCCTCTTGCCTCTCCATTAATAAGTCTGGAAAGCAGTACTAAATCTTGGCTATTATTAGAATATCTTTGAGTTGCTGCAGCTGCAGTACCTGTTGGAAGTCCAAGTGCTGAAAGAGTACTATTGCCTGCAATTCCATCTGGAGTAATTCCATTATTCGCTTGAAATCTCATAACAGCACGATATGTTACATATCCATATCTCCCATCTATGCTGCCAGTATAGTAACCCCAACTTTTCAATCTAGTTTGAATTCTAGTTACAACGCTACCTGAAGAACCATAAGTATATGCAACAGCCTTAACTGCACTATTATAAGGTAAAAGCCATATATACATACTAAAATAAGTCATAAGTATAGCCATGCACATAACAATGCTTAATTTATACTTTTTTATTAAGTTCACAAATTTCACCTCCAGCAAAACATTAATTTTGTATTACAAGCTTATTTTGCTCCAAAGTGAAATTTTAATTCAAAATTTTTAATATTTAAATAAAGTTACCCACAAAGCCCAATATTACAAGTACTATTATAAGTATAACAGTAAACTTTGCTATAAAATTTTGTAATTTATTGTTTACATGCTCACCCATTATTTCTTTATCATTTACTAACTTAATCATAAAGATTAAAACAACGGGACATAATATTCCTGCAATCTGCTGAGTTACTAATATTATATTTACAAGTGATAATCCTGGTATAAGAACAACTATCATACTTACTATAAGCATAAATAAAAATAGTCCAAAAAATATAGGTGCATCTTTAATTTTATTATCAAGTCCGCTTTCAAAACCAAACGCTTCACATACAGCATATGAAGTTGAAAGTGGAATTATGCAGCATGCCAAAAACGATGCTCCAAAAAGTCCTATTGCAAAAAGTGCAAAGGAATATGAGCCAGCCAAAGGTTTAAGTGCAACAGCTGCATCTTGTGCTGTTTCTACTAGTTTATGAGCTTTAAACAAAGTTTCAGCAGTACATACCGTTATAAACAAAGCAGTTAATATCCCCCATACAGTCCCGAGATATACATCAAGCTTTTCATATTTATACTCCTTTAATAAAATACCCTTATCCACAATAGATGACTGAAGGTAAAATTGCATATATGGAGTTATCGTTGTACCTACCATTCCTATTAATTGCAGCCAATAATCACTGGTCAAGTTTGCTTTAGGACTTGTAATCCTAGAAATTACAGTTCCCCAATCTGGCTTAACCATAATTGCTGTGATAATATAAGCAAAAAAAGTTAGGGTCAGTAATAGAAATACCTTTTCTGCTTTCGAGTAATTACCTTTTGTCATTACAACCCATATCATAATAGTAAGTATAGGTACTGAAATATATTTACTTATTTTAAATAATTCCAAACTTGCAGCTATACCCGCAAAGTCTCCTATGCAAACACCAAGATTTGCAACTATAAGTACTAACATGGCAAAAAATGCCCATCTAACTCCATATCTTTCTCTTATCAAATCTGAAAGTCCTTTTCCTGTAACCACAGCCATTCTAGCATTCATTTCCTGCACAACAGCAAGACCAATGCCTATAGCAAATAATCCCCAAAGCATAGAATAACCATAATGTGCTCCAATTACAGAATAAGTTGTCACCCCTCCAGCGTCATTTCCTGCATTTGCTGTAATTATTCCAGGTCCAATTATACTAAATATTAAAAATAATTTTCCAAATTTCTTTTTCATGCGCTCCACCCCTTTGTTAAAAGTTAGCTGACAGTATGTTTACATTTAAATATCTTGTAAAAACCGCATTAACAGTTTTTACAAGATATTTATAAGTAAAAAATTATGAATATGAAATCCATATATTCTCTATCCAACCTTCTTAAATTTCTTTTTCCATGTTGGAAATAACACTTGATCAACTAAATCATTTATTATAATTACTCCACATAACTTTTTATTATCATCTACGGCTGGAAGCGCCAATAAATTATATTTAACTGAAACTTCTATAGCCTCTTCAAGTTTATCAGAATCCCTAACTGTAACTAACTTTGTATTCATTACATCCTTAAGTTTCTTCTCTTGAGGCATAAATATTAAATCTTTTAATGATATAACACCTTCAAGTGCACCATTTAAATCCGTAATATATATATAGTACATTACTTCTTCTTCAGGCTTCATCTCTTTTATTATATCAAGAGTTTCTTTAAGTGTTATGTTTATATTAAAAGATATAAAATCCTTGTTCATTATACTTCCTACTGTTTCTTTTTCATATTCCATAAGACTTCTTACTTCATCAGCATCATCTTTTTCCATATTTAAAAGAATTTTTTCAGCAGTTTCCTCGTCTACTTCATCCAAAATATCAGCTATTTCATCATTAGGCATACTATCAAGAACTTCTGTAGTTTTATCATTACTTAAATTTTCAATAAGATCCGCCTGTATATCTGGCTCAATTTCTTCAAGTATATCTGCCGCAAAATCTTCATCAAGACTTTCAAATACTTTCTTTCTATAATTTGAATTCATATCTTCAAGTATATCTGCTAAATCTGCTGGGTGAAGTGCAGATAACTTTTTATATGGAACAGATAGCTTTAAATTATCATTTATCATTTCAAGTGATTCTACATTATCCCACATTATAAAGCTGTCTTTAGGTTTGATATTTAACATTCCGTACATGCCTTTTATAAAACCTTCTATACCAATTCTTCTTCCAAGAGACATTATCCCCGTATCAACTGCTATAACTTTAAGCTCCCCAGCAATTTGAGCCATTCTAAGATCATTTACTCTTACAAGTTTCTTGCCATTTATATCCACTATCTGTTTATCTAGAAGATTTTTTGAAAGCAAATATGAGTATTTTCGCATTATAGTATCTTTAACCGATTTAACCTTAATAGATATCTTACCATTTTCCTCCTCTTTATAGAAATCTATGGTTTTAAATTCATAGTTTATATATTCACCACTTTTTTTTATTTTATAACCTATTGCTCTAGGATAGCTTTCTTCTGTGGAGACATAAATATCCCAAAGCTTTCCAACATATTCTCCGTATTCATCGTATACTTTTTTATAAAGTACACTGCTTAAAAAAAAGTCATTTAATCTCTGCATTTTAATCCTCCCTTTCCAAATTGTTTATTAAACAGCCTAAACTATTTAATTCAAAACATATTATTACCAATATATAATATGCTTAACAATGGAACTGGTATATTTTTAAAAAGAAAATGCAGATTTGTTGTGAATGAATTTGATATCAAATTATATAAACTATAAATTCAAACGCCATAAATACACCTGCCGCTTGCTTTTTATAGAACACCTCTGCAGTTTTCTTTTTCTTAATACCAGATTCCTCCGGGTATCCGGTCCACCTTCCATTAAATATTCACCACCTATCATAAATAAAGAGCCTTTAAGGCTCAAAATATTTTAGTAAACTCAAACCCGTTTAGCTTTCCATATAAAATTAAAAACAATTTCAACGAGTTCGCAAGTTAACATAACTAAATAGGTAATCACTTTCCACAAAGTATTTCTTTTAATTAATTTCATCAAATATCATTAGATAAATGAAAAAAATCAACGCATAATAAATATAATTATCCTAAATAGTTCTTACCTTTTAATTATAGTATAAAATGTGAACTTTTCAACCACAATATTGAAACTTATGTGTTTTTTTATATTAATTTTATTTTACATAACATTAACTTTCTACATTCAATATCAACTTTAAAGATAAGTTATTGGTAATTTGCTTTTTTATCAATTTTTCGCCCCTTTTTTTAATAATATTATTGCAAAAAATAGTTTTAGATGTTATTATATTAACACAAATAAAGTTTGAAATTTACAAATAAAAAATTACGAAGGGAAGATCATTAAAAATGAATACTGGAGATACTGCATTCATGTTTTTATCAACTGTCTTAGTTATGCTAATGACACCTGGCCTTGCGCTTTTTTACAGTGGAATGGTTAAAGAAAAGAATGTATTAAGTACAACAATGCACAGCTATTGTTGCATCGCTATCGTTTCTATTCAATGGATACTCGTTGGATATTCCTTAGCTTTTGGACCTGACATTTCTCATATAACTGGAAACTTAAGTTGGACTTTTTTAAATAATGTAGGTTTTAAACCCCTAGCTGCATATGCACCTACAATACCACACAATTTATTTATGATGTATCAATTAATGTTTGCAATAATAACACCTGCTTTAATTACCGGAGCCTTTGCAGAAAGAATAAAATTCCCTGCATTTTTAGCCTTCATATTGATATGGACAACTGTTGTTTATGATCCTGTTGCTCACTGGGTATGGGGAACAGGTGGATGGATAAAAAATTTAGGAGCACTTGATTTTGCTGGAGGAACTGTAGTACATATTTCCTCTGGAGTTTCAGGGCTTGTAGCTGCTATTTATATAGGTAAAAGAAAAATCAGAAAAACATCACCAAATAATTTACCAATGACTATACTTGGTGCAGGCTTATTGTGGTTTGGTTGGTACGGATTTAATGCTGGGAGTGCTTTAGGCCTAAATAATGTTACCATGACAGCATTTATTACAACAAATACTTCTGCAGCTGCTGCAACAATTTCATGGGTTGCATGTGAATGGATAGTAACTAAAAAAGCTACTGTTTTAGGTGCCGTTACCGGTGCAGTAGTTGGACTTGTCTCTATAACTCCTGCTGCTGGTTTTGTAACTCCTGCATCATCAATAGTTATAGGTGCTATTGGAAGTATAATATGTTACTTTGCTGTATCCTACTTAAAACCCAAATTCAATTACGATGACGCCTTAGATGCTTTTGGATGTCACGGAATTGGTGGTACCTGGGGAAGCATTGCTACTGGAATTTTCGCCACAAAGGCAGTAAACTCTGGAGGTGCTAATGGACTTCTTTATGGAAATCCTTCACTTGTATTAACTCAGTTTATTGCTACTATAGCAGTTTATGCTTACTCCATAATTATGACAATTATCATATTAAAGGTAGTAAGTCTTGTATTTAAACTTCGTGCAGATGATAATGAAGAAGATTTAGGTCTTGATATTTCAATGCATGGTGAAAAAGGGTATCATATATCTTAATATTTTTTATTTAAATAGTTTATAATATAGTTTATAATATAGGGAGACAATGTTTTTATAATTTATTATTGTTTCCCTAATTTAATATAAGGAGTTGAATGTGCCATGGAACATAAAATATCTAAAATTGACATTGTTACTAGACCGGAAAAATTTGATGAACTTAAAAATGAGCTCAATAAAATAGGTGTTACAGGTATGACTGTAACTAATGTACTTGGCTGTGGCCTTCAGAAAGGTGTTACTGAATACTATAGAGGTAACCCTGTTGAAATCAATCTTAATCCTAAAATAAAAGTAGAGATTGTTGTTTGCGCTGTTCCTGTTGAAAAAGTTGTAGAAGTTGCTAAACAAGTTCTTAATACAGGCAAAATCGGCGATGGGAAAATATTTATATATGATGTAAGTAAAGTAATTAAAATCCGAACAGGCGAAGAAGATTACGACGCGCTGCAAGATTATAAATAAATTTTGTATCCTTTGAAGGGAGATTATTTTTAGCAATGAAAAATACTGACAGCAAATTTTTACCTATAAGTAAGGAAGATTTAAAAGAACAAGGGATTCAGCAATTAGACTTTATAATTGTTACGGGTGATGCTTATGTTGATCACCCTTCTTTTGGTACTGCAATAATTGGCAGAATTCTGCAGCATGAAGGTTTCACCGTTGGAATTATTCCTCAACCAGACTGGAAAAAAGTCGATGACTTCAAAAAACTTGGCGAACCTAAATATGCCTTTTTAGTGAACTCAGGAAATATAGATTCTATGGTAAATCATTATACTGCTGCAAAGAAAAGAAGGCATGACGATTTATATTCTCCTGGTGGTAAGGGTAATTTCAGACCAGATAGAGCCGTTATAGTTTATTGTAACAGGGTAAGAGAAGCTTTTAAAAATGTGCCTATAGTAATAGGAGGCGTAGAGGCAAGTTTAAGACGATTTGCACACTATGACTACTGGGAAGATAAGGTAAGGCGAAGTATTTTAATTGATTCTAAAGCAGATCTCCTTTCATATGGAATGGGAGAAAAGTCAATAGTTCAGATTGCAAACTTATTTAAGTATGGTGAAGATATACATTCAATGAACAGCATAAAGGGAACTGTATATATTTCAAAAGATATAACTAGCTTAAATGACTATGTTGAACTTCCAAACTTTGAACAAGTAGCTTCTGATAAAAGCAAATATGCAGAAAGCTTTAAACTTGAATCAAGAGAGCAGGATTCAATAAATGGTAAAGTTCTAGTACAAAAACATGGAGACAGATATATAGTACAAAATCCACCTTCAGCACCACTTACAGAAGAAGAAATGGATATAGTCTATAATCTTCCTTATACACGAACTTATCACCCTATATATGAAAAAGACGGAGGAATTCCAGCTCTTAAAGAAGTTAAATTTTCAATCACTAGCCATAGAGGATGCTTTGGTGCATGTTCATTTTGTGCGATAACCTTTCATCAAGGGAGAACTATACAGCATAGATCCCAAACTTCAATAATAAATGAAGCTAAGACACTTACAGGATTAAATGATTTTAAAGGTTATATACATGATGTTGGAGGTCCTACTGCAAACTTTAGACACACCTCCTGTGAACTTCAGAAAACAAGAGGTGTATGTAAAAACCGCCAGTGCCTTTTCCCAACACCTTGCAAAAATTTAAAAGTAGATCATAGTGAATACTTAGATTTATTAAGGAAACTTAGAAAACTTCCAAAAATAAAAAAGGTTTTTATACGCTCTGGAATAAGATATGATTATCTCATATATGATAAAAATCCAGAATTTTTTCAAGAACTTTGTAAATTTCATGTCAGCGGTCAGCTTAAGGTTGCCCCTGAACACGTAAGTGATAAAGTATTAAATCAAATGGGTAAACCTGGGAAGAACGTATATGATAGATTTGTAAAGAAGTTTTTCGAGATTAATAAAGCTATAGATAAAAAACAATATCTTGTTCCATATATGATATCGAGTCATCCTGGAAGTGACTTAAGTTCTGCTATACAATTAGCTGAATATATAAAAAAAATGGGTTATATGCCGGAGCAAGTACAGGATTTTTACCCTACGCCAGGCAGTTTATCTACTACAATGTATTATACTGGTATAAATCCTTTAACAGGTACTAAAGTATATGTTCCTAAAAATCAGCATGAAAAAAATATGCAAAGAGCCCTACTTCAATTTTCAAAACCAGAAAATTATAGAATAGTTAGAGAAGCTCTTGAAAAAGCTCATAGGGAGGATTTAATAGGAAATGGTCCTAACTGTCTAATTCCTGAAAGACCTCCTAAATTAAAAAGAATTAATAAAACAAAAAGAACTAAAAAGTCCTAATTATAGGTCTTTTTAGTTCTTTAATTTACTTTATGTTTTAAGAACTCCACATCTCAAAAATATTTAGTAACCTTGCACTTAAATTATATAAACTAACGTCTAAGCTTTTATTTAAATAGTGAAATAGCATAATCCAGACACAGAAGGCATATGATTTCTCCAAGCAAGTATTCCGGCATAACCTTTGTTCCTACTAAAAGTATTATCTTTTCAATGAAGGAGGCTAAAAGTGCTACCATTATTATGCTTATTCCTTTTTTATTCACATAATTTTTCCCTATAAAAAATGCGCAGAAGGTTATAAATAAAATATTTACTATTGTATATATGGCTAGTACATATTCACGACAATTCATAAAACTAATTATATATCCAAAACCATAATTAGAAGCAGGAACTATATTAGGTTCCATCGTTATAACTATATACAAATATAGACCTACAAATAGAAATACAGCAATAAATAAATATGTTATGTTGAATTTTTTATTTCTCATAAATATAAATATAAGCAATACACTTAAAGAAGGTATACATATGAGATTAAACAATACAAAATACTTTATGAACTGTATATAATATATTTTTTTTAAAGCAAACAGTGCTACCAATGAAAAATACCTTAGTAAAAGAGTACTTAGAACAAATATGCATATAACTTTTATTTTAGTAGGACATCTAAAACTCCTTTTTAAAAGTAAAATAGTTAGGTAAATACTAAGTAACAACAAAAATAGATATATATATACTATCAAGTTTTATTATCTCCCAAAAATGCTATCACCTATTATTACTACAAATAACTAGTAAATATTCTTTACTCCTAAAATCTTAACTCCACCTTTTATACATGAAATTTCGACTGGAAAATCTGGTCCTCTTTCTCCATCAATATCTGTAACAACATCATCATTACATTCTATTTTTAAATTATCTGTTTTAAAATATGTAAGACCATTTACATCCTCAAGGTGCTCTCCTCTTATCATCTTGATAAGAATATTAAATAGATTTTTTACCATGCCAGCTTCAATTATTATTACATCAAGCATTCCATCATTTGCACATGATTTATAAGCAAATTTAAAATTTCCAGCTGTCTGTCCATTAAATACAAACATTAATATCATATCACCATCAAATTCATTTTCTTTTGAGGAAACCTTAATTTTTATTTTCCTAAAGTTAGGAAGCTGCTCTATACCCTTTACATAATAAGCTAGTTTCCCTATAGTATTTTTCATATTTATGTCCGTTTGTTGAGAAACATTTGTAAAAAGTCCAGAACTAGCAACATTTATAAAATATTTATCATTAATTTTTCCTAAGTCAATTTCCTGAGGTTCACTCTCAATTATCTGCTTACATGCCTTTTCTATATTTAGAGGCATACCTATAAACTTTGCAAAGTCATTTGCAGTACCCGTTGGTAATATCCCTATAGGTAAGTTTATATCTAATTTTCTCATGTAATTTACAATATTATCTACAGTACCATCTCCGCCTGCCATCAAAATATACTTATATGTATTATCTATATCCTCAAATGCTTCTTCAACGGTATTACCAAGTGAAATTCTATATGGCACTATTGTAAGACCATATTTTTGATGAATTTTTATTATCTTGTCTATTTTTCCTATAATCGTATTTTCTCCTGAATAAGGATTATATATAAACTTAACTTTATTCATAAGTTTACTCCCCTCAAAACTAAAATTACATTTTATATCATTTAGCTATTTACATTTCTCATATATTATATCATTATTTACATTAAACCCACAAGATTTAACATATATCTTGTGGATTTAACAAAATACCAATCTAAATTTTAGGTGAACATGGCTCTGAAATTCCGCAAAGAGCTTCTTCTGCACAATGATCAAGTTTTTCCTCTACGGCAAAATCACCAAGTGAAACTATACCAACTAAATTTCCATTTTCAATAACTGGAAGTCTTCTTATTTGTCTTTCTTTCATAATTCTAGCTGCTTCTCTTACATCCATATCAGGATTTGCAACTACTGGTGTCGATGTCATAGCATTTCTTACAGTCTGCTGTGTTGGATTTTCTCCATCTGCAACAGTCCTAAGTGCTATATCTCTATCTGTTATGACTCCTATAACTTTTTCCTCATCGCAAACTGGAACAACACCAACATCATGCTCTTTCATAAGTTGAGCAGCTCTTTCAACTGTGTCATTTGAATTCAGACTCGCTATATTCTTAGTCATTATATCCTTTATTTTCATAAAAACACCTCCAGAGATATTTTGCCCATGAAAGCACTTTTTATTTATAATGCAAACCTTGATTCTATTTACAAACCTACTAATATTATGTGTTACTTTTAGACTTATACCTCTTATAAATAACAGCTGCCGTTGGTGCTATAATTAATATTATAATTAAAGGAAAAAAAGACCTTAAAGAAAATCCTTTTTCAAAATTTTTACCCATAAAAGAGTAACAAATCATTTCTGGCATAATGCCTATAACTGTTCCCAAAATAAAATCCTTATATTTCATTGATGTAAGTCCAGCTGCATAACTTAATGGATCATAGGCAAATATAAAAGAGAGTCTCATTAAAAGCATAATTATAAAACCATGTTTTTCTATTTCACCATGTAGTTTCATAACTTTACCTTTAAGAATTTTATCAACAAATGGTTTTCCAAGCTGTTTTGCAAGAAAAAAAGCAAATGTAGCTGAAAAAAAGCAGCTTATCATACTTAAAAGAAAAGCCTTCCATGGTCCAAAAATTCCACCTGCCATTATTGATAAAAGAGATGCTGGAACAACAAAAAGTATTGGTTTTAATGAATATATTATAACAAATACTACAGCGGCAAATTCACCATAACTCAATATATATCTTTTTATATCCTTAGTTCTAATATGTAAAATTCTAAGTCCATTAACTTTATGCCATACTCTGCCTAAATGATATCTATTAAATTTAAAGGCCAAAATAATTGCCAACATTATAAAAATAATTAAGCATACATACATAAGTATTTTTTTTGCTTTAGAATTCATTTATTTCCTCCGAGCCTCATTTAATAACTTATAAACTTATTTCCCCAACTAATTTATCATATCACATTTGTTACATTATTGTATACTTTTTTTTACTAAAAACACATTACAAACTATATACTTATGTGTTATAATAATATTTGCTATGTATCATGTTCTTATAGTTAACTATTATTAATGGAATAATTTATTTTTAAATGTATTAGGAGTGATTATTTATGACTAAAAGTTCAGTTGCCAACATTTTTACTTTTGGTAATTTATCATGTGGTTTACTATCACTAACCATGACTTTGGCTGCTGCACCACAAAATAACTCAGATTATTATAAATTAGCTTGTGTTTTTATATTGTTGGCTGGAATTATAGATAGATATGATGGTAGAGTTGCCCGTGCTTTAAATGTATCAAGTGAACTAGGTAAAGAACTTGATTCATTAGCTGATCTTGTATCCTTCGGCGTTGCTCCATCAATCTTAGCTTATAACCTGCTTGGTATTAATTCGGATTTTAAGTTTGTAAGTTATATCTTACTTCTAATATTCCCTATATCAGGTGCTTATAGATTAGCTAGATATAATTTATCAACTTTTGATGGAAATTTCAGAGGTATTCCAATTACAGTTGCCGGAATGGTTATGGCTTTATACTTTTTAATTTTACTTTCATTAGACATATATTCAAATCCAATTTTAACAATTATACTTATGCTTTTATTCTCTTATTTAATGGTAAGTAAAATAAAAATTAAAAAGTTCTAGTATGAAAAGTGTTTTGTAAGTATATTTAAATTCCATATGGTATTTTACCATATGGAATTTTATTTAGGCGGAGGCGTTTTGGGTGTATTGTCTCTTTTAATTATTAATTCATCCTCTATTTGAGCTAATACAAACTTTCTATTCAATTTGCATTTCATAACATTTGCTTTTATTTTGCAGTAATTCATATAATCAATTTCATAACATTCCATAGTTTCAAGTAATTCATCAATTATATCACCTAATTTATCTACTCTTTCTATTGCCTTCTTAACATCATGCCTTGTTGCAGGTGTAATTTGATTTAATTCTGACGCCCCTCCTATTAAAAGTCTGTATGAACTCACACAATTAGTAAGCAAGCCAGATAAGTTATTTAAATCACAGTAATAATCTTCTATTATCTTTTTTTTACACATTTTACACCTACCATACTTATTACTTATATAATTTACTATCTTCTAATTGTTTTCGAAGCTTTTCGCCAGTCTTTGTAGTTGCAAGCCCCCCCATAGCCGTTTCTCTAAGTTCACATGGAAGTTGTTTTCCAACTCTATACATAGCAGTAACACAATCATCAAATGGAATTATACTCTTAACTCCTCCCATTACAATGTCCGCCATTGTAAGTGCACTTACAGCTCCAGCTATATTTCTCTTAGCACATGGAACCTCTACCAACCCTGCTATAGGATCACATACAAGTCCAAGAGTGTTTTTTATAACCATAGCAGCTGCATCAAGTGCCATATCTGGTGTTCCTCCCATCATTTCAACTACAGCGGCTGCTCCCATAGCTGCCGCAGATCCACATTCAGCTTGACATCCACCTTCTGCTCCAGATAAAGTAGCATTTTTAGCAATTAATATTCCAACACCAGACGCAGTAAATAACGCTCTTACAAGTTCTTCTTCACTCTTTTGCAATTTTTCACCTGCAGTTATTATTACAGCAGGAAGTATTCCGCATGAGCCTGCAGTTGGAGCTGCTACAATTTTACCCATAGCTGCATTTACTTCTGAACACGCCACTGCCCTTGCCATTGCTTTTACAATAAATTCACCAGTTAAAGTATTTCCACTGCTAGCATAATTATTTAATTTAAATCCATTTCCGCCTATAAAACCACTTAAGGATTTAACATTATTTTTTGTACCATAATCAACAGCCTGCTTCATAACCTGTAAATTTTTATTCATCTTTTTTAACACATTAAAAAGAGTATCTTCCGTCTTTTTAATTTCTTCTTTAATAGTATATTCACTTATACTAATATTATGTTTTCTGCACTCATTTAACATTTGTATCCCATTGTCCGCAAACATATTATTCACTCTCCATAATAGGTTTTATAAAAATTACATCTCTTACGTTTTCTATTTTCTTAACTGCATCAATAAGCCATTCTGGAATTATATTATCTGTTTCAAAAATCATTGATGCTGATGAACCTTTAATGCTTCTATAAACCTTTAAAAAAGCTATATTTATGTTATTATCATAAAGCATCGTACTTATTTTTGATATCATACCCGGAATATCCTTATGATATACTATCAAAGTTGGATAATCACCTGAAAAATCCATGTTTTGATTGTTTATTTCTATTATTTTTATACTTCCACCGCCAATTGATGAACCTGTTATTTCCATAATACTTTTATCTTTTTTATGAATTATAAATTTTACTGTATTAGGATGCACGTCACCCAAATCACCCGCTACAAAGCTTATTTTTAAATTTAATTTTTCTGCCATTTCCATAGAATTTCTAAGCATTTCATCCCATGGATTCATTCCTAAAATTCCAGCTACTAAAGCTTTATCTGTACCATGTCCCCTATACGTCTTTGCAAAGGAACCATGTAAAATGAATTTAACTTCATCTATATTATCTTTTCCACCTGCTATTATCCCTGCTATTTTCCCAAGCCTCGCCGCTCCAGCAGTATGAGAACTTGATGGTCCTATCATAACAGGACCTAAAATATCAAATGCACTATATTCTTTCACATTAGCACCACCAAATTTAGTATTTATAAAAACAGCTTCCACCTACAAACTCTCTTAATATAGAATTATCAGGTACAAACTTCATATCCACATCCTTAAAGAAATTAAGAAAACTTCTAAGCTTTTTTGCTTCATAATAAACACTACTAGAAGCCTTAATTTTTGACAATTCTGCAAGCGCATATTTTTTAAGTACACACAATTCATAAACTAAAGATGAATTGAACATAACATCTGCCTCTTCTTGAAATACAAAAATGTTCTTTTCCTCACCTTTTTTGATCGATGGCCACATTTTCAAAGTCTCCTCCGACCCATACCCTCTAGACAAATAATCTCTTACAATCCTTCTTATTTTTCTAGTGTCTGTTGTAGAAATTCTATTATGACTATCAAGATTAAGCTGAGTTAACGCACTTATATATATTTTAAATTTATTTTTTCTTGGTATTAATGGCGTAAGCATTTCATTAAGACCATGAATTCCTTCAATAATTATAATGCCGTTTTCTGGGAGTTTTATGCTATTTTTATTCCATTCTCTTTGCCCAGTTTTAAAATTAAAAATCGGCAATACAGTTTCTTTCCCCTTCATTAAATCATTAAGGTTTTCATTAAAAAGCTTTATATCGAGGGCATATATAGACTCAAAATCATAATCACCATTTTCATCCTTAGGTGTGTGCGCCCTATCTACAAAATAATCATCTAATGATATCGGTATTGGTATCATTCCATTTACCCTAAGCTGAATTCCAAGTCTTCTAGCAAAGGTAGTTTTTCCAGAAGAAGAAGGCCCTGCTATAAGCACTACTTTAATATCTTTTTTAGCATATACCATATCAGCTATATACGCAATCTTTTTTTCTTGAAATGCTTCTGAAACTCGTATCATGTCAGTAATCTCACCATTTTTAACCTTATTATTTAAAGATCCTACATCAGCAACTCCAATAATATTTCCCCACTTTTCAGTTTCATAAAAAATTTGAGATAATTTTTTTTGTTCAACAAACTGTGGCAATTTGTTTATTTCCTTTTCACTTGGAATCATAAGTATAAATCCTGGCTTATAATATTTTAAATCAAAATTTTTAAGTATTCCTGTTGAGTATGCCATAGTTCCATAAAAGTAATCGTATCTTCCTTCTAATTCATACAGTTTAAGCTGATGAAAATGAACCTGATTCATCAATTTAACTTTATCATCCATGCCATAGCTTTCAAATATTTCTATAGCTCTTTTCTTGCTTACAGATATCTTCTTTATAGCAATATCTTTATCTATGATATCCTTCATTTTAGATTTGATTTTTTCTATATCATCCTCATTTAATTCACCATCTTGTTTATGAATTTCACCAAAGATTCCATTTCCTAAAGAATGCTCTATAGTTATTTTACTATCGGGATAAAGATCTAGTACTGATTTTATAAGTACAAACTGTAGAGTCCTTTCATATACTTTTATTCCAATCGGATTTCTTATATCTATTACATCAAAGGTTCCCGAGTGATAAATTTTATAGGTTAGTTCATGTATATAGCCATTTAATATTCCAAGAACTACAGGCGCATCTGCATCCAATTTATTTTCCTTTACAACATCAAAAAATTCACTACCTTTTTTAACCGAAATACTCTCGCCGTTTTTCAATTTTAAAGTCACATTATCCACAAATAACATCTCCAAACTTAATTAAATCTTTAATATTATACTTTAAAACACCAAAAATGTACCCTACTTTACTAATAATTTTTTGCTTTTTTTGAAAGAATAAAACCATTAGTTAATTTTATTTATATTATAAACCATTAAAATAAAAAAAGGATTGATATTATGATTATCGTAATGATAAGAACAATAATTCTATATTTTTTAGTAGTTTTAACAATGAGAATAATGGGAAAGAGGCAAATAGGTCAACTTCAACCCTTTGAACTTGTAATTGCCATAATGATCTCAGAACTTGCATCTCTTCCTATGCAAGATACTAGAATTCCCCTTATTCATGGAATAATACCTATAATTACGCTTCTTGTTCTTGAAATAATTTTATCTGTGCTTCAACTTAAAAGTGAAAAAGCAAGATCAATTTTATGTGGTAAACCTACAATATTAATAAATAATGGTAAGATAGACTACTATGCTCTAAAAAACCAAAGAATTAATATGAATGATCTCCTTGAAGAATTAAGATTAAAAAGCTTTTTTAATATCAATGACATTGAATTTGCAATTTTAGAAACAAGCGGTCAATTATCGATTATTCCAAAGACTCCACTTAATCCTACAACAAAAAAAGATTTAAATATACAAAGTTCCCAAGAAGTACTGCCTGTAACTTTAATTCTAGATGGAAAAATAAATTATGAAAGTTTAAATTTAATAAATAAGGATTATAATTGGCTAGTAAATGAACTAAAAAAGCAAAGTATAGACTCTCCTAAAGACGCATTTATAGCAATACTAGATTCTAATCAAAAATTTTACTGTCAAAAATACATAAGGATTAAGGAGGAACAATCATGAAGAATGTAATATTTTCAGCTGCCCTTTTTATATGTGTATTAGGATTTAGTATTTATTCAATAGCTCACGTAAATAAAATCTGCAACTCTATGCTTGCAATAAACGCAAAATTAGAAAATTCAATACAGGATAGTTCATGGAAACAGGCTGAAAAAAACTTAAATAAATTTTCTAAGCAATGGGATAGCTATTCGAACCTGCTTTCAGTATACGTACACCATGCAGAAACAGATGATATAAGCATGGAAGTAGAAAAATTATCTCAAGCTATAAGATATAAGGATGCTAAGGATTCCATGGAATCTGCACATACAATAGAATTTCTTATAAACCACATTAGAGATCTTGAAAAAATAAATATACAAAATATTTTTTAGAATAATAATTATTTATGGATACCAATTATCAATTATGTTATAATAATAACTGTAAGAATAAAATTTATGAATTTTATATTTTATTTATATATAAAGGAGAATAATATGGATAATAATGCTAATATGGATATAATGGATAAATTGACCAAGGTTTGTATATGCAAGGCTATTCCTAGGTCAAAAATAAAAGATGCAATAAAAAATGGTGCAAAAACCGTTGATGCTGTTAACAAAGCAACTGGTTCTGGCTCAGGAGGCTGCTGCGGAAGAAGATGCGGTCCAAAGATACAAGCGCTTATCGATTCTTATAATTAAATTTATAAATAAAAAAGACGCTATATATCAAAAATACTCTATAGTATAGACAATAAGAATTCTATTCTATGGGGTATTTTCTTCATTTTTTCTCTTATTTGCTCACATTTTATTTTTGTTTTTAGCATATTATAACCTTCTTTTTAAACGAATATTTATTCTCCTATAAAACACCCTTATATCAAAGGCATGTCAATAATCATTTTTGAATATAAAAACAGCAGTCTATTTTTACACTTGACTGCTGTTTTCATTTTAATTAATCACTTTTTAATTTTGTAAATACGAAACTCTAAAAAATTTTAATTAATGCAAAAGCGGCAGTATTCTTACAATTGCTCCTGCTCACCCCCTGGCTTAGTGACACTAATATATTAGTTTTGGTACTATTATAGTGAAGACTAATTTATAGTTCATGAATCACATAAACCTATACGAGGTTTGGGCTTAAGCCCATTATCCTTCTAGAACATAATTTTAGTCATTTAAAAACTTCGCCCAAACCCCCTAGCTTAGTGAGACTAATATATCAGTTTTAGCCCCATTATAGAGAGGACTAATTTATAGTTCATGAATCACATGGGCTAACGCCCAAACCCCCATATGTTTACTTTTCTATATAGTTTCTTACGTGTTTTATTACTAGGTTTATGGTTCCATCACCATTTCTGGCTATTTCAAATCGAGAGGAATCATTGTACGCTTCTTCATTTATATATATGTCTATATCCTTGTCTATTTTTAATCTTATTCTTGTGAGCTTAGTTTCAACCCATTGCTTGTCTACTTCTAACTTTTCCTCTACTCCCTGTTCTTTTACAAATTGTGAAAAGTCCTGTGATACTTGTTCATTTCCATTAAATATTTCTTGTGAAAATTGTTCTACATTTATAACATCATCTTGCTTAAGCTTTTTCTTAATTGAACTTCTTACTTTTTCAGCCTCATCTGCATTGTCCTTAAGGTTATTTTGTGTCCATTTTTCAGCTGCCTTTACAAAGGTTTTTGTAAGATCCCTTTCATTATTTATCACAGTACATCCTAAATAATTTCCTATAAAATAATTTGAGCCATAATCCTCATCTTCTTTTTTAGGTTGCTTATCTATAACCATAAGATCAAACTTATTATCTTCCTGAATAGGTTTTATAAAAGCACACTTTTGTATCCTTTGTCCACTTGATGGAAGTCCAATAAATTGTGGAATTATATTTATACCAACCTTATCCTCAACAACATCTATGCTATGTGTATAGTTTTTTACATAGTCCATTTTCAGAATTGCAAGCATTGGACCATATTCTGTTGATATCGATACCACAATTACATCACAAGATGGTATATTTCCCTTTGACTTCATAATTATAAAGAGCTGAGATGCAAGCTCCTTTGAAACAGGTATAAGTCCAGTTTTACCACTTAAATATTCCTGGCTTAATTCTTTTACTATATTTCTTTCTGAATTAAAAACTGCATATTTAAGCTCTTCATCCTTGAGGCATTTTTTTACGTGTTTTAATATATACTCATAGGTTTCATCATTTAAGACAAGACCAATATCATCAAAAATAACCTCATCAGAATTATTATCCAAAACATGAATAACTGCTTCGTTTATACTCACATCATTTATATATTGCAAAATATCACCACTCTAATTATTATCTAAAAAAATCCTCTTTTAACTGCTCTAGGATTTTTTTGAAAACACAAGTTTAAAAAGTCCTTATCTGGTACAAATTCAATCCGTGCTCTTCCACTTCCGCCGCTTAAAATTATTGTATAAATCTTTTCTTCTGTATCTTTAGGATAGCATTTTAAAATTTTATCAGGCTTATTTGAAATTTCTCTTACTTCATCACTATCCTTAGCTGCTAAAAGTTCTATATCTTTAACATCAAAACTAACAATCAGCTTTCTTTTTATCTTATCCCCTATACTTACTATATCTATTTCTCCATTGGTGAAGTCATATTCATAATCCACATATGTTTTTCTTTTTAAAATAATCAAACCGAAATATATTATAGCACATAATACGCATAATATAATACCTAAAAGCCCTAAAATTGCTGTTGAGAATAAGCATATTACTCCAAAGACTATACTTAGTTTCATCTCAATGTTCACCACTTTATACAAAGTACTTTCATGTGCACCTACAAATTGTTCGTAAAAATTGTCCTGCATATTGATCTACCTCCAAAATTCATAAAACTCTACAACATATATAAATTAACTATTTATTTTATTGTTATTATAGCATATCCCCCCTTTATCTTGAAACTTTTAAATTTACAATTAAAAGACAATATTTTTGTAAATTATGATATAATACTTAATAAAGCACAGAACTTAAGAGGTGAATATTTTGAATGAAATTGAAACAAGACTTTTAGATATAAATGTAGATATTATAAGGCAAAAGCTGATTGACTTAAATTTACCCTTAGTAAAAAAAGAAAATCAAATAAATGATATCTATGATTTTGATGATAAAAGACTTCTAAATAATAAAGGCTATGCCAGAATAAGGACAGTTCAAAATATGCTTGATAGTACTACTCACTATTACATGACCGTAAAGAAACTATTAAGTCAAGAAAAATACAAGGTTATGGAAGAAAATGAAACTGAAATTTTAAGTGGTGATGAAGGCAAAAAAATTTTAACTGCTCTTGGACTTTCTAACATAAGCTCAATAAAAAAATACAGAGAAAGTTATAAATATAAAAATTCTTTAATAGAAATTGATATTAATGATAAATCTTTTTGCCCGTTTCCTTATATCGAAATAGAGACATCAAATGAAGACGAACTTAAAGAAATCGTAAAATTTTTAGGTTATACCTTAGCTGATACAACTTCAAAAACAATATATGAAATATTAAATGAAAAAGGAATTAGGCATATTTAAAAAAAATAACAAGTTCATCTAGCGGTTAATTTTGCGTAATATTTCCTCAACTAAACCCGCTAAGACTACCTAGTATTAACAGAACTAGTTTCTTTATATTACACAAAATTATCTCTTAATATTGACTTATTATTTTCTTTCAGGTGCCTTAAAGGTATATAAAATGTTTGGATATGTAATGCCATGTAAACCTGAGTTAAAAATAAAGGATTATGAAAAGTTCAAATCCTATTATTGTGGTCTTTGTCTTTCCATAAAAAAAAATTACGGAAATTTGCCAAGGCTAGTCTTAAATTATGATATGACATTTCTTGCAGTACTTTTAGATTCAATTTCTGATGAAAAATGCAAGGTGCATTTAGGTCGTTGTATGTTTCATCCTATGCAGAAAAAATACTTTATAGTGCAAAATGCTGCAATCGACTATGCCGCCTTTTGTAATATAGCTTTAACCTATTATAAACTTTTGGATGACGTTTATGATGAAAATAGCAAAGCTAGTAAAGTTAAGTCAATATTACTAAAATCCTATTTTAACAAATTTCCTAAAAAGCTTAAAGATAATACCAATTACATAAAAAAGAGTTTATTAGAACTTTCTAAGCTAGAAAAGAGCAGTTCAAAATTAAATATTGATGAGCTGTCTCATCCCTTTGCTGACTTAACAGGATTCATTATCTCTAAATATATTGAAGATATAACTTTAAGTAGCGTTCTCTATAGCCTTGGTTACAATCTTGGAAAATGGATTTATATAATCGATGCTTATGATGATTTAAAAAACGATATGGAAAAAAATAAATTTAATGCATTGAATTTTTCCATGAACGAAAATAATTTGCCTTACGATGAATTTTTAAGTATGATTAAACCTAAAGTCAGCTTTATATTAGGTCTATGTGGAAAAAGCTGTCTTGATTCTTTAAAAAAACTTCCAATGCAAACAAATGTAGATATTCTATACAATATACTTCAATATGGTCTTTTAAGTAAAATGGAGAAATTAAATTTATAAACAGCAGAAATATTTTATTGTCGAAAAGGAGTGTAGTATTAATGCAAAATCCATATGAAATTCTAGGTTTAAATGAAGGTGCATCCCAAGAAGAAATAAAAAGAGCCTATAGAGAATTAGCCAAAAAGTATCATCCTGATCAATATGGCAATAATCCTCTAAGAGATCTTGCTGAACAAAAAATGCGTGAAATCAATGAAGCTTATGATTATCTTACAAAAAACGCTAGTGGAAATACATATTCTAATAATTCAAATAACAACTATGAAAATAGCAGCTACGCAGCAGATTATAATTCCATAAGAGCTGATATAAATAACGGAAATGTGGGTTCTGCTGAAAGTAAATTAAACAGTATAAAAACAAGGGATGCAGAATGGTTTTACCTTATGGGAAATGTATGTTTAAGAAAAGGTTGGTATGACAGAGCTTATAACTATATACAAAATGCATATAATTTGAATCCTTCAAATCCAGAATACAGATCAGCATACGAAAATTTGAGTAGACAAAATAATTCATATAGAAATCCTTACAATAATCGAGGATATAATGATAGAGACAACTCTCTCTGCAATCTATGTATAAGCTTATGGTGCGCAGAAAATATATGTGACTGCTTAGGCGGCGGTATGGGAGGATGCTAATAAGTCTAAATGTATGATATAAAATACATTTAAGCTTTAAACTAATTAAAATTTATTTTTGAGCCTTTAATCTTTTTACAGAGTAGGGAGTATAGTGAAGTAAGATTAATGATGACGCCAATTTTGATATAAAACATCATTTATTTTTACATATTTTAAGATTTGCCTGACATAAAGAACATAAATCCTCCTTCACCCTACTCCCTATTCTCTGCTCTATAAAAATACATTCATTTAAAATAATTTTATTTCATTGTTTATAGTAAAGGAGCATTTAAAGTATGGATAAAACTAAAAAGTTAACAAGAAGCAGTTTTTATACAGCATTATCCGTTTTATTAATATATTTGTCTACAGTAATGCCTATAGGAAGGTTATATATCTTAGCTGTTGCCTGCTGTATTATACCAATTTCAATTTTAACTACAAATATTAGATATTCAGTTTTAGTCTATGCAGCTGCTTCTCTTCTTAGTGTATTTCTTTTAGGAATAAAAGTTAGTGTGTTTTCGTATATAATATTCTTTGGAATTTATGGATTTGTAAAATTATATATTGAAAAATTAAGAAAACTGTATCTTGAGATTTTCTTAAAACTAGCATTTTATAATGCAGCAATTTTTATTATATTTATCCTATATAAGACCTTATTCATTAGTTCCAGTACTACAAAACTTCCTATTTATTTAATTGTACTTATTTCAGAGCCAATATTTTTGCTCTGTGACTATGTAATCACCTTATTTATAGACTACATGAATAGACATTTTATTAAAATTTTTAAATAAAATGTTGACAAATTTCTAATTAATGCTATAATAATATTTGTCGCTGCGGTGATGAAAGCTAATGCCCTATAGCCAAATTGGTAAGGCACCTGACTCTGGATCAGGCATTGTGTAGGTTCGAGTCCTGCTAGGGCAGCCAAAAACTTCAAGATGTTCTTGAAGTTTTTTATATATATTTAACTTTATAAATGTTGACAATAATCTATTGTTAAACTATAATTAGTAACTAACAAAATAAAATACTAAAAGTTTTGAACAAGAATAGTAGCATTTCATTCATTTTAAGAGAACTGTTGTGTGGTGAAAAACAGTAGTGAACAATGTGAACTCGCTTGGGAACTTACCTGAAGAAAAGCAGGTACGGATTTATCCGTTAAAATTTTTAAGTGGGGTATTTTCCTAATTTGAGTGGTACCGCGGAAGTATAGCTTTCGTCTCATTATGTGAGACGAAAGCTTTTTTATTTATATATAACAATATTAATAGGAGGTTTAGTTTAATGAGCAATTACAGTACTAAAATAGACGAAAAGTGGCAAAAAAAATGGGAAGAAACTAAGTTATATAAATTCGACGAAAAAAGTCTCGCAAAAAAATTATATGTCCTTGAAATGTTTTCTTATCCTTCAGGTGCAAAGCTTCATGCTGGTCACTGGTTTAACTATGGACCTGTAGATTCTTGGGCAAGATTTAAGAAAATGCAGGGATACAATATATTTCAGCCTATGGGCTTTGATGCCTTTGGTCTTCCAGCTGAGAACTATGCAATAAAAACAGGCATTCATCCAAAGGACTCAACTTTAAAAAATATTGATACAATGGAAAAACAACTTAAAGCAATGGGTGCTATGTTCGATTGGGATCATGAAGTAATAACCTGCATGCCTGATTATTATAAATGGACTCAATGGTTATTCCTTAAACTTTATGAAAAAGGCTTGGCTTACAGAAAAAAGGCTCCTGTAAATTGGTGCCCTAGCTGCAACACAGTTCTTGCAAATGAGCAAGTTGTTGATGGCTGCTGTGAAAGATGTGGCACTGAGGTTACAAAAAAGGACTTAACTCAATGGTTCTTTAAAATAACAGACTATGCTGATGAACTTTTAGAAAAACTTGACACACTGGATTGGCCTGAAAAAACAAAAGCAATGCAAAGGCACTGGATAGGCAAATCTAAAGGTGCAGAAGTTACTTTCAAAATATGTGATAGTGACAAAACTTTCGATGTATTCACAACAAGAGTAGATACACTATGTGGTGTAACTTATGTTGTATTTGCCCCTGAAAGTCCACTTGCTAATGAACTTACAAAGCCTGAATTCAAAAAAGCTGTTGAAGAATATAAGAATCAATCACAAAAGCAATCAGAAATTGAAAGACAATCCTTAACTAGAGAAAAAACAGGTGTTTTTACAGGTTCTTATGCTATAAACCCTATAAACGGCAAAAAGGTTCCTATATGGATTGCAGATTATGTAATATATAGTTATGGTACTGGTGCAGTTATGGCTGTTCCTTCACATGATGAGAGAGACTTTGCTTTTGCAACAAAATATGATCTTCCTATAATAAGAGTTGTTGAAGGTGGAGAAGAACTTCCTTACACAGGTTATGGAAAACTTGTAAACAGTGGAGAATTTAACGGTCTCAAGGGCAACGAAGCTAAGGAAGCTATTGTAGCAAAATTGTCTAAAGAAAACCTAGGAAGATGGAAGGTAAATTATAGACTTCGTGATTGGCTTGTATCGAGACAAAGATACTGGGGCGCTCCTATTCCTGTAGTTTATTGTGATAAATGTGGCATAGTGCCTGTTCCAGAAGAACAGCTTCCAGTTGAACTTCCTTACAATGTTGAATTTGCTCCTGATGGAAAGTCCCCTCTTTCTAAATCAGAAGAATTTACTAATACTACATGTCCAAAATGTGGTGGTCATGCAAAAAGAGAAGTTGATACACTGGATACCTTTGTATGCTCATCTTGGTATTATCTAAGATATGCAGACAATAAAAATAGTGATAAAGCCTTTGATAAAGAAATTATTAACAAGATGCTTCCTGTAGATAAATATGTAGGTGGTCCTGAGCATGCTTGTATGCATTTATTATATGCAAGATTTATGACAAAAGCTCTTAGAGATATGGGATATCTTAATTTTGATGAGCCATTCTTATCTTTAAGACATCAAGGTTTAATTTTAGGACCTGATGGTCAAAAAATGAGTAAGTCAAAAGGAAATACTATTTCACCAGATGACTGCATAAAAGAATTTGGCTCTGATGTATTCAGAATGTATTTAATGTTCGGTTTTGATTATGCTGAAGGTGGTGCTTGGAGTGATGATGGTATAAAATCAATTGCTAAATTTGTTGATAGAATTGATAGAATTGTTTCTTCTTACAAAGAGGAAATAAATAATAGTTCTAACTCACGTTCTGATTTTGGCAGCGATGAAAAAGAACTTAATTATACAAGAAATCACTCAATAAAATCAATTACAAATGATATGGATAAGTTTCAATTTAACACATGTATAGCAAGAATGATGGAATTTTCAAATGCATTATCAAAATATCTAAATACAAAAAATAAAAATCTTTCTCTATTAAAAGATTCAATGGTAGACTTTATAAGACTTTTAGCTCCTTTTGCTCCTCACTTTAGTGAAGAATTATGGAGTAATATTGGAATGGGCTACTCTGTATTCAATCAAAAATGGCCAGAATTTGATGAAGCTGCATTAGTTAAAGATGAGGTAGAAATAGCTATTCAAGTTAATGGAAAGATAAAAGCAAGGATTACGATCCCAAGCAATCTTAGTGATGAAGAAATAAAAGCTGCTTCTCTAAACAATGAAACAATAAAAGCCGCTGCAGAAGGCAAGAATATAGTTAAAGTGATCGTAATAAAGGGCAGACTAGTAAACATAGTTGTAAAGTAGCTCCTTCATACGATTCATAGGCTAAAAATGCTTAGAACTTTCAAAAATTAAAGTTCTAAGCATTTTTTATTAATAGAAGGATGATGATTTTCCACCGCCTTCAATTTTAACTGTAGGTTCAACATTAAGCTGTGTCTTCTGTATCAAATTCTTTTCTCTTATTTTATACTTATTCTCTAAATCATCTTGAATATTAAATATATCTATACCCTTCTTTTTAAATTTATTAAATATTCTATTTGCATTATTGATTAAATTTTTATCCGCATTTACTTCTATTTTTTTAACATTTTCCTTATTTAAATTTATCTGTCCTTGACTCTCAGCTATAGATGCCTTCACATCTATTTTCTTTGTTAAATATACTTTATTTTTATAATAATTTATATCTGTTTTTGTATTATTTCTAAGTATCTCAAGGGAAATAAATCTATTTTTATTTATAGGACTAACTACTTCCATAACACCAGAACTAATTCTGTTAACCATAAAATTATATGCCTCAGTTTCTGATCTTTCAATAACGTCTACCATTTTGTCATTTATAAAAACAGCTCCTCCATTAAGTTCAACAGAATTCCTATATTTATTTTTCCCATGACTTATAACCGTCATTATACTTGCTCTATCAAGTTCAGTCCTTTGATTTAAAAAATCCGCATATTGAATTCGTATTGCTCTTGATGAAACTCTTACATTTTTCATTAAATCATTTATTAAAATGCCCACATATTGCTCTTCTTTAAAGCCACCTTGCAAGATTTCTTCGACACTTCCCGTATAAACAGCCATATAGGGTTTCAAATAAAATTGAGGATTTCTTGTTAAAACATCTATAAAACCTTTAATTCCAGCCCTCGCTGCCTTTTCAGAAAATATTATAGCTTTAATTTGAGTATAATTTATTTCATAACCAGATTGTAAACTTATATCTCTTATTGCTTCAAATACAGTTTTTCCTCTTCCCCTAAATATCAATCTTTGAGATTTTTCACTGCCTTTAGTTAAAGTTCTTTGTGCCTCAAAAGCTTCTAGGTAAACCAAAACATTATTATCTGGATCTATATCATACACCAGGGTAGTTACAAAAATAATTTTATCAATATCTCTATAATTAAAGCAGCCTGTAAAAGTAGTAAGATAACTTAAAATCAAAAATATGGATAAGTATTTCTTCTTCATGTTTTATCATCCTTTTTCAATGATTGATTGCTTATTTCATCAAGGTCACCTCTTAACACTTGATCCTCATTTTTGACATTCCTTATTGTTTTCATAGGATATATGTAAGGATATCCCATAGTTTTAAGAGAACCTATCTGAGAAATAAACATAAAAAATCCAGCGTAAAGTCCAGGGAGCCCACAGAATGCTGCAAATAACGTCATTATTATAGACCAAATTGAAATTGCACCATAAAGCTTTGGAATCAAAAATGATGATATAGAACTAAGTGCTACAATTATTATTGTTATTTCTGATGTTAGCCCTGCACCAACTGCAGATTCACCTAAAATTAAAGCACCAACTATACTCATTGCCTGACCTACAGGTTGTGGAAGTCTTATTCCTGCTTCTCTTAATATCTGAAAAAACAAAGACATCATAAGTATTTCAACTATAGTAGGAAAAGGTACTCCTGCCCTTGAAAGTGACAGCCTAAAAATAAATAGTGATGGAATTAAAGAAAAATGATAGGTTGTAATTGCAATAAACATTGCTGGTAAAATTAGCGTTATAAAAAATGCAATCCATCTTAAAACTCTTGTACAATTGACAACATATTTATTTAGATAATAATCATCTGCTGCTTGAAAGTTTTCATAAAAGAAATATGGTGCAGTTATCACAAAGGGGGTTCCATCAACTATTACTCCAACTTTTCCCTTTAATATTTTAGCAGCTGCTATATCCGCTTTCTCCGTATAACCAACTGTATCAAATGCCGTACCTCTACTTTTTAATTTATCTTCTATATAACTAGTATCAAGAATATACTCTGTGCTGATTTGCTTAATTTTGTTTTTAACATCCTCTACAAGTTCTGCTGGAGCGGTACCCTTTAAGTATGCCACAACCACTACTGTTTGTGATTTATCACCAACCATCACACTTTCAAATTTTAAATTTCCATCTCTTATTTTCCTTCTTATAAGTGAAATATTATCCACAAATGCTTCTGTAAAGCCTTCTCTTGGTCCCTTTACAACGTTTTCTGTTATTGGTATACTTACAGACCTTCTTACAAAGCCTTTAGCTTCGCAAAACATCATTCCTTCACAAAAATCACATATTATAACCACATCACCAAGAAGTATATGAAGTATTGCATCACCTTTATCTTTAACATCACCTATAGAAAATGCAAAAAGCCCATTATTTTTGATATCTTCTAAACTTTTAATGCTGTCTTTACATTCAAGTATTGGTGCTACTATATATTCACTTATAAAATGTGAATCACAAAGATTATCGATAAAAACCATAGTTATAGTCCCATTTTCTGAGTCAATTATTCTATATTTTACATCTACATTTCCCTTAAATTTTTCTTTTATATATTTAAGCTTCTCTTCATTCATATTTACCACCCAAGCTTATTATCCTCTGGAAAATTGAATAATATTCATGCATTTAGAAAATAATAAATTCATATTCAATTTTTACTGAAAGGAACATTTCAAATATGAAAAGCCTTAATAAAAACTATCTTATACCAATTATAGTAGCGGTTCCAATGCTTTCAATGAAAACATATCCAATGCTTATGACAACACTAGGCGGGAGAGATACGTGGATAGCTGTCATTGCAGCGACAATACTTCTACTAGTATTTTGCTTGCTAGTAATAAAAGCATTTAAAGCTAACAATCATGACGATGACTTAAAAGATATATACTGTAATTCATTAGGTAAGCCATTAGGTACGCTTTTTATTATATTCTTTGCAATATGCTTAATATTAACTTTAATTGAATGCTCATCAGTAGAGGCGAATCTTTTACATGTTAATATTTTATTTGAAACTCCTCAATGGTACTTTATTGCTTTTTTTCTGATTCCAACATTATACACAGTATATAAGGGCGAAGGCGCAATACTATCAGTCACACTAATCGGAATCCCCCTTATAATGCTATCTGGAATAAATCTATCTTCACTGCTCATCAAATACAGGCATGCTAGATATCTTCTTCCAATTTTAAAAAACGGATTTGATAAAAATTTGCTTATATGCTCATTAAAAGGATTTGCAATGTATTCAGGGTTTGGAATAGTATTTCCTATAATAAATAAAGTAAAGCAAAAAAATAAATTAGCTAAACCTATTTTAATAGGCTTAGCCATACTCGCAGAAATTCAAATTTTCACAACAATAGGACTTTTAATGACATTTTCAGAAAAAAGATTGAATAACATGTATTATCCAAGACTTATACAGACACAGCTTATAAATTATTTCGATTTTATTGAAAGTGGTGAATTTTACGTTCTATTTCAAGTAGTTGGTGGTTGGTTCATAAAATATATACTAACCTTCTACTCACTGCAAATACTCATAAAGTACTCTAAATTAGATAAGAAATATACTATATATGTTATAAGTGCAATTGTCTTCATAGCTTCTTATTTTTTAAGTAAAAATACAGTAATTCTTTTTAGAGCATTAAACTATTACACATATATATCTTTTGCAAATTTTATAGTATTTCCAGCAATCATATTTGTAATCTATATATTAAGGAGTAGAACGAAAAAAATCTAAAACTCAACTACTACTTATTTATTAGTACGAAGGGATTTTTCAGTATCCTTCAATAAATTATTTAACTCATTTACCTCTCCTTTTTCTATAAGTAAATTAAGCTTGCTTCTAAATCTTAAAGCATCTGAAATTTTACCTGTTGACGAAATAAGAGAAATATTATTTATAATGTTAGAAATAAGGCTTGATTTTATTTCAAATAATTTTTGTGCATCCATAATTTCATCTTTTATTTCAAGCATTTGCTCATCTAATTGAAATGCAGCATCTGCAGCCCTTTTTAATTTTGCCTTTATATTTTCAGGAATATCCTGCTTGTATTTATAATTCAGTGAATGCTCTATAGTCGCCCAAAAATTCATTGCCAAAGTTCTTATTTGAAGTTCCGCAAGTATTTCTTTTGGGCCATCTGCCATATTTATTGGATATTTTATAACCATATGATAACTTCTATATCCACTTTTTTTAACATTAGCGACGTAATCCTTCTCATACATTATTTGCATATCTTTTCTTCCACGTATTATGTTTACAACTTTATTTATATCATCAACAAACTGACACATTATCCTTATGCCAGTTATATCCTCCATTTCATACCCTATTCTATCCATAGGAATATTAAATTTATTAGCCTTTTCTAATATACTAGAAATCTCCTTTACTCTACCTGTAACAAATTCTATTGGTGAATATTCATTTCTTCTTCTATACTCTTTTCTTATACTTTTAAATTTAACTTTCAATTCTTCTACTGCCTGCTCATAAGGTATTAAAAATGCCTTCCATTCAAATTTTGCCATATAATTTTTCTCCCTTTTAAACAAATATTAAATAAATACCTATAATATATTATAATACATAAATAATTTTTTCAATGAGATTAAATATAAAATTATATATATAAAAAAAATACTGGATTCACTATAAAAACTTGTGGCATATAAGTTATTTTTTGTTATAATAATATTATGTACTGTACTTTCTACATAATAATTTATTATGTAGTTTATTTGATGAGGTGATTTTGTGGACAATAATATGAATGCAAAAAATGACAATGATCAATTGATTTACCTATACGATAAAACTATAACATGTCCTGTTTGTGGAAGTATATTTAAAGCAAGAGCTATAAAAAAATCTTCTTATAGAATTTTAAAACAAGATAGTGATTTCTGTTATGAATATAAAAATATAAATCCGTACTTTTATGATGTTTGGCTTTGCAACGTATGTGGATATGCTGCAATGAAAACTGATTTCAATAAAATACGAGAGTCCCAAAAACAGCTTGTTATGGATAAAATATCTATAAAATGGCATGCTAAAAATTATCCAGAAGTTTATAATGTAAACACAGCAATAGAACGATTTAAGATTTCTCTATTGAATTATGTAACAATAGATGCCAAAAGCAGCTGCAAGGCAATGAACTGCTTAAAAATCGCCTGGATGTATCGTATACTGGGAAACTCTAAACTTGAAATTTCTTATATAAAAAATTCAATTGACGAGTTTAACAAAGCTTATTTTAGCGAAAGGTTTCCTATATATGGAATGGACAAATTTACAATGATGTATTTAATAGGAGAACTAAATAGACGAATTGGTGATGACGACCAAGCTCTACTATGGTTCGGAAGAGTAATTGGTGAGACTAACGCTCCTCAAAAATTAAAAAATAAAATTAGGGATCAAAAAGACTTAATTAAATCATCTCCTAAAAACGAAACTAATTTAACAGATGAAGATACCTTAAATGACGAAAAAAAGAAGGGTATTTTTTCAAAATTCTTCTAGTGAGACCATTCAGTTTATATTTTATTATACGAGTATTTTATAAGAGATAAAATAATAATTTGGGGTGAAAACTATGTTTTTTAAAAAAAATTCAACACATGAATCTTCGAATTTGCAAGAACCAACACCTGTAGAAAAGGATATCGAAACACCTAAAGCTGAAGCGTCTTTCAATAGTGCACTAAATAAAACTGTAGATGAACTTTGTGCAAGCAGTGAAAAAGTTTCATCTAACCATTCATCCATAGCTTCATCATTTGATAAACTTGCTTCATTAAACGAAACTAAAAAAAATAATATGTCAGATATGCTTTCAATCTTAGATAACTTTGGTAAAAATATCAGTGATTTATCTGAAAAAATTAAAAATGTTCATGAAGCAATATCATCAAGTAATTCTTTAGCCGATAACGGACTTAAAAGTGCAGAAATATTAAATTCATCTTTAAGTGAATTCGAAACTATTTTTAAAACATCTTCATCTATAGTTAATGATATGGTGTCAAAAATAGAATCGGTTAACCTTATAACAGATTCTATAAGCGAAATAGCAGAACAAACTAATTTACTAGCATTAAACGCCGCTATTGAAGCTGCAAGAGCAGGGGAAGCTGGAAAAGGATTTGGAGTTGTTGCTGATGAAATAAGAAAATTAGCTGAAAACACAAAATCAGCAGTTGAAAACAGCACAAAAATATTAGGTGAAATAAAAAATGACATAATGAATGCATCTACTTCTATGTCATCAGCAGAAAATAGTATTGAAACTCAAAATACTACTATAGCTGGAACAAAAGAAACTTTATCATCAATAAAATCTTCAATTGATTATTCTGCTTCAGAAACTTCAAATGCCTGTGACTCACTTTCTGATTTTATGAGTAAAAAGGAAATACTGTATAATGGTGTAAATAATATATCAAATGCAGCTTCTACAGTTGATGGGTTATTTTCTGAAATCTCAAGCAAATTAGACACTCAAAATTCTGATGTAATTGATTTAAATACATATGCAAAGAATTTAAAAGCTAATATAAAATAAAGCTAGTATCAAACTAGCTTTATTTCTATTGGTTCAAAATTAAGATAATCACATGATGTCAATATATATTCCACATTATTTTTAACAAAATAGCCATTTACATTTTTTAAAGCTGGCCCATGAATATGTCCATAAATAACTTTTTCAACTCCATAGCTTTCTACTACATCTGTAAATTCTGAATCCTCGTACTTATCGTTAAATGGTGGATAATGAATCATAACTATAATTTTATTATATCCGGCCTTTACTGCTGAATCTAAGGATAATTTAAGTCTTAATATCTCTCTATTATATATTTTATCATCATGCTCATCAAACCCATCAAAGTCCCTACTTATCCATCCTCTTGTTCCACAAATAGCATAATCTTTATAGGTAAAAAAATTATTTTGTATAAAAGAGATTTTTTCGTACATATTATTTAATTTATTTATACTTGTCCACCAGTAATCATGATTCCCTTTAGAAATTATCTTTCTTCCTGGAAGCTCATGTACCCAATCAAGGTCTTTTTTGCCATCTTCAATATTAATAGACCAAGATATATCCCCTGCAATAAGAACAGTGTCTTCATCTTTTATATGATTAAGCCAATTATTTTTTATTTTTTCATCATGTTTATCCCAAAACTGACCAAATACATTCATAGGCTTATCACCACTAAAATCCAAATGTAAATCTGATATTGCATATAAAGCCATTTATTCACCTTCCTACATCACTGTCTATATCCATAATATATCCAATTATTTCAGCCACTACATCATATAATTCATAAGGTATATTAGTCCCAACCTCAACATTTGAGAGTAAATTTGCAAGTTCTTTATTATATACAATTGGCACTTCATTTTCAGCAGCTTTTTCAACTATTTTATCGGCAATAAACCCCATTCCCACAGCGGTGACAATAGGAGCTTTGTATCCAACTTCATATTTTAATGCTGCTGCCTTCTTTCTTTCCTTCTCCATAAAATCACCCCATTATATGCAATGCATAATAATTGCTATACTCTTACATCTATTTTGCTGTAAGAACTATTGTCATTAAAAAAGCTTCTGCAACTAACTATATCTACTTCTTCTTTATCTTCTTTTTTATCTACACTCATATTAATATTATATCCCATATTTGATATTTTACCAATTATAGTGTCTTTAGTTCTATTAAAAATTTTAACCCACTGCTTTTCGCACTTCAAATTTACATTCATATTATTATCAAAGACCCTTACATACGCATCTACAACACCCATGTTAACGGTTTTTACAGAAGTAACCAGCTTTACATTCTTACTATCTACTTTTTTCCCAGATTTTCTATCATCCTTAATTATTAGTTTACACTTATAATCATTTTGATTATTGGTCACTGGTATGTCCATATAATAGTACTCATTACTTATATTATTAAATACTTTAAAGTCATTTATATTATTTTTTATGATTTCATATACTTTTTGGCTTAAACTGCTATTATCACCCTTATTTGCATCAATTAAATTACTTATAAAATCTTTCATATTCTCTATTTTTAAATTTATCTGTTCCTTAACATTTTGGGCTGAATTAGCTTGTACTTTATCGATATTGTTTGTATTAACTAAGTTCTTTATTAATTTTGCTGTTTCTTCAAGCTTAACATTATTTGCACTACTTTCAACTATATTTTTTTCAA
Organism: Clostridium neuense; assembly: GCF_045310695.1. Taxonomy (NCBI): domain Bacteria; kingdom Bacillati; phylum Bacillota; class Clostridia; order Eubacteriales; family Clostridiaceae; genus Clostridium; species Clostridium neuense. Next base: position 144,599 of record NZ_JBJIAA010000003.1, on the reverse strand, counting down.
TTATGCTTTTGCTTCCCTCTTTACCATCTAAACTTTGAAGAGCTTTTAAAATATCATTTGCATTTTCATCGCTAAGCTTTAAATTTCCTTCAATATTGCTCATTACCTGTTTTATTACGTCTTTACCACTTATATTTTGTAAATCTTTTGCATTTTCAAGTATATAATTTTTAATTTTTTCAGCGACTACATCATTACCGCTATTAAAAATAGTCTCATTCTTGTTGCCAGAATTCTCAACGATTTTTCTTAAACTATCTAATGTTTTTATATTGTTAATTAAATTAGTTTTTTTATCTGCACTAATATTTTCATTTGAATTATTAATTAACTTTATAATTTCTTCTGAATTAATTTTTTTTGAGTTCTCACCTTTATCTATATTAGAATTAGGCTTGATATTAGCTTCAAGCTTTTCGCTGTTAGTTTCTACATTTTTATTGTGATTTTTAATAGCCTCAGAAATATTTTCTGCCATTTCTTCATTTTTAATACTATTTGTATTTTTTACACTACTATCATTTGGATAGTTTTTTAAATTATCAGTGCGTTTTAAATTATTATTTACTGACTTGTCTATATTTTCTAGTTCCTTATATAATGAACCTTCTCCTTTAAAAAGCTTATTAAAACTTTTTATGTTATTTTCATTTAATTCAAGTTTATTCTCAAAAAAAGTAAGTATATCTTCTGAAGTTAAATTTTTTAATTCTTGAAAGAAATCCTTTAATTTGCTATAAATTGTTTGCCCTTCTTCACTCTTTATATCTATATTTTTATTTTCAAGAAATTTAGATATAAATTCATTTGCTTTATTGGAATCATCATTTAAATCCCTTTTAAAATCAATTATAGTTTTCATTTTTGATATATTTTCCTGAGTTAGAGGCATATTATGTTCGATTAGTGTTTTTAATAAATCAATATTTTCTTTTGAATTTGTAAGTCCTAAATCTTTAAGTAATTCTTCATTTATTATTTGTTTATCATCCGGTTTTTTTTCTTGCATGTCTAAAAGTTTTATTATTACTTTTCCATCTTTAACACCATCAACCACGAACTTACCATTACCACTAAAGCTGTCCATTTGATTGAAATTTTCAACTTTAGCATCAAATTTCCAACCATCTGAAGTTCTTAAAACAACCTCTCCCGATTCAGTATCTGCTCCCAAAACCTGTGCTGTAAAAACTTCACCTATATCAAAAGAAATTTTCTTAGTCGTCGATAAATTGTCCTTACTAGAATAACTATTTACATTTGAAACATTTGCCAAAACACTCACCCCTAAAACTATTATAAGCATCTTACCTTATTTTGTTTTAAGGCAGCTTATTCTTAATTACCTAAGCTTATTATCGTAAATAATATCAATACAATCAATACCCTTTTTACAAACATTTTTGTTAAAATAATATAAAATTTAAGGAATAGTATGATGCAATACTATTCCTTAATTAATATCTTCTATTTAATAATTAACTTAAAGAACTTTTTCTTTCCTTTTTTAATTATTGCATATCCATTATCCTTGAAATCTTCCTCTGAAAGAGTTCTATTGAAATCTTCAACTTTATTATCATTTAGAGTAAGGCCTCCTTGTTGAATAAGCCTTCTACCTTCACCTTTTGATGGAAGTATTTTAGTATACACCATAACCTCAAGTATAGCAGCATTTTCCATATCTTTTGGTATATAAACTACAGGAACGTTATCCATATTGCTTCCACTGCCAAATAAAGCTTCAGAGGCACTAGCCGCTTTTTTAGCCTCTTCTTCTCCATGAACAAGCTTTGTCACCTCATATGCTAAAACCTTCTTTGCTTCATTTATTTCTTTATCTTGAAGTGCAGAAAGTCTTCTAACCTCATCCATAGGTAAAAATGTAAGCATTGCTAGGCATTTTCCAACATCAGAATCATTCACATTTCTCCAATACTGATAAAAATCGTATGGTGATGTTTTCTTCGGATCAAGCCATAATGCTCCTTTTTCAGTCTTACCCATCTTTTTGCCTTCACTATTTGTTAGAAGAGAGCAAGTCATTGCATAAGCAGGTTTATTCTCTTTTCTTCTTACAAGTTCTACTCCTGCTATCATGTTAGACCATTGATCATCTCCACCAAGTTCCATTATACAATCATAATCTTTATTTAATCTATAAAAATCATATCCTTGCATAAGCATATAATTAAATTCAAGAAAAGAAAGACCTTTTTCCATTCTCTGTTTAAAACATTCTGCTGTAAGCATTTTATTAACTGAAAAATGAACTCCAATATCCCTTAAAAATTCTATATAATTTAATCGCATTAGCCAATCGGCATTATTAGCAAGAATTGCTTTACCATCACTAAAGTCTATAAACTTTTGCATCTGCTTCTTTATATTTGAAACATTACTTTCAATTTCTTCCCTTGTAAGCATCTTTCTCATATCAGTTTTACCGCTTGGATCGCCTACCATTGCAGTTCCGCCACCCATAAGTACAATAGGTCTGTGTCCTGCTTTCTGCATATGAGACATAAGCATAAGTGCTATAAAATGTCCTACATGAAGGCTGTCTGCTGTTGGATCAAATCCTATGTAAAAAGTTATCTTCTTTTTTTCAAGTAACTCCTTTATTTCTGTTTCATGAGTATATTGTTTTATATATCCGCGCTCTATTAATTCGTCAAGAACATTTGCCATAATAAATACCACTCCCTTTAATGCATTCACTTATATATTAAATCATACTACTATAAAAATTTCAAATCTTAACTTTTAAGCTGAAACTACCTTATTCCTTCCAGATTTTTTAGCTTTATATAACATAGAATCCGATACATTTAACACCTTTTGAACCGTATCACCATTTTCAGGGTAATAGCTTATTCCAAAACTTGCCGTTACTGATTTTTCTATTCCACCATATTTAACTACATTATTGCTAAGTTTCCTTCTTATATCATCAACAATTTTAAAAACCTTATCATGAGAACTTGCATCATCAATATAAATTACTATTTCCTCTCCACCATACCTTGCTATTTCATCCTTTTCTTGATCAATATTCTTAGATAATACCCTTGCAGTTTCTATTAAAACTTTATCCCCAAATTGATGTCCATAAGAATCGTTAAAACTCTTAAAAAGGTCTATATCTACCATTACAATTGCAAAGCTCTTTTTAGGATATTTTGCCACCTTTTCTTCTATTATATCAAAAAAATGCTTTCTATTATTTATTGGAAGTAAAGGATCCTTAATTGAATTTTCCTTAATCTTTTTATAAAGAATATTATTTTCTATAGCGATACCTATTTGGTTCGCTATAGCTGATATAAATTTTATATGCCCATGTCCAAAAAAATCAAATAGAGTATGCTCAACAACTATATACCCTCTAAATTTGTCTCGCAAAGTTATAGGTACACCTATAACTGAATGTATGTTAAGTTTATTTTTAAACTCATTAAACATTGGTTCTCTTGAATTTATAACTATAGGCTCTTCTGAACCAAGAAGTGAAAAAATTTTGTTTTCTATTATATTGTAATTTGGCACCTCAACATTACAGGCCTTAACAATTAGATCTCCATCTGACTCTCTTAAATATATTGTTGAATATGTAACTCCTAAAATTCCTATAATCATATCATTAATCATTGGTATCAAATTGTCATCACTTATGTTAGAATTTATATATTTACTTACCTCTACCACATTAGCAAGTACATCTAGCTTTTTTTCTAACTCTGTATTTTTCTCACTCATTATTTGTATTTGCTTTTCAGCAAAATTTTGATAAGTGCTAAACTCTTGTTTTAACTTTAAATATTGCTCATAGAGTTCTTCATGATTTTCCATGTTATCCTCTCTCTTCTTAATCAGAATAAACACCTCACCATATCCTATGTACTCAATTTTTTACTATATTATAACCTCATTAATATAATATAGTATTATATTAATTTCTACAATTTATCCCAAAATCCTTTATTACGCCATTAATATTTTACCATTAATTGTACTATTATTATATTGAATTTTATGTATTTTATGATATAATATCAGTATATTTTATATTATTAGGTTAATTATCAAGGTATTGTTTTATTTACTCCTTAAATTTATAGGAGATAGAAACTTTGTCCAAGATTAATTATTCCTATGGTTTAAGGAGGATTTTATCATGGCAGATAAGGTAATTGTTTGTAAAGACTGTGGAAAGGAATTTACTTTTACTGAAGGGGAACAGGAATTTTATAAGGAGAAAGGATTTGAAAACGATCCTGTAAGATGTCCTGAATGCAGAAAGGCAAGAAAAGCTAAAAGAAATAATTTCCAAAAAGATTTTTCTAGATAGCAAAAGAGAGGTTTTCCTCTCTTTTTATTTTGCCTTTTTAAAGATGATTTTTCTCTTTTACTAAAGATAAACCACCTTAAAACTTAAACTACTTATGTTCCAAAATACCAATTTTTAAAAGATTATCGTGCACACAAATTTCAATAGTTGAAGCGGTTTATCTATACTTGTGCAAAGTTACTCTGTTTAATATTCTTTGCTATGTAAAAAATCCCGATAAATTTTTATCAGGATTTTTTACATGATTTATTTTATTATATTAGCTTTTTTAATAATTTTGCTTACCGGAACTGCTATTATCATTCCAACTACTACTTGAGCTACATCAGGTGTTATATGAGTTGCTTGTACAATCCAGCATTGTTTCCATGGCATATTCATCAGATAATGATCTATTGCAACCCCAGAAAAATAATAAGCTATTATCATAAATATTCCAGAAATAATAAAACCAAATATATTATTAATTACATTTTCCCCTTTGTAATCACTCCTATAAGCAACACTAGCTGCTATATATGCCATTCCCCCTTTTGCAATAAGTGTAAATGGTGTCCACATAGGAGCTGTTGATAATAAATCAAATAGTCCCATTCCAATAGCTGAGGCTAAAACTGCATTTCTCCTTCTAAAAATTATAGCAGCTATAAACACCATGCTGTCTCCAACATGCACAACTCCCTTATACCCAAGCCCAACTGGTATACCTGTAAGTTTAGTTGCCACAAAAATTATTGCAGCCATAACTGATATTTCTACGATATCCCTTATGCTGTATTTTATATCATTAACCCTCTGTTCCATCTATTCATCCTCACTTTAACCTATTATTTATAAATGAATTCATTTAATAATTATAATATAATTTTATAAGCTTTATTGCAAATGTACCCATACAATTTTGTGAATATTAATTTTTATAATGCAAATACTATAATCAATTCACTGTAAAAACGACATAACATTATAAAACAGGAGATGATTTCATGAACATTTTTAGGTGGATTTGTGGTTTTAGTTTTTTAATATGGATTTCAGCTTTAATAATAGGAACAGGTATTAATGCTATAAATATACTATTAAGCATATCAGCATTTGTTTTCATAATAGACGCAATGCTATACAAAAGAAAAAGTCTATAATTAAAAGTCACTATTTTAATGACTTTTGCAAAATAATATCTGTATTAAAGTAAAAATATTATTTTGCAAAAGCCTTAATTTTAATTTTTTTTATTATACAATGCACCTTTAATTATGGAATTTTATGTAGCAACATTATAAAAATAGGTAAATGTAATCAAAATGTAAATATTTGTTACGCATCTGTTAATCATCTTAGTAAATCCCGCATTTACCACAAAATTTTAAGTGCATTTGTTTTATTTATACTAATTTCCACAATTCAATACACAAAATTTATTATTATTTTAGTTAACTTTGTATATTGAATATGTTATAATTTACTCTGTCATGGAGGTGAACGAATGTTAAATTTAGATAGACAAGCTGCGCTAAATAATTTTAAGAAGATTTTTAATTTTGTAGAAGAATATTATCCCATAATAATTGGAACAATACTTCTTATAAATACATTGCATGTTTATTTTATCAATGCAACACCTGGTTATAAAGTTATTGTATCAATTTATTGGTTTGTCTTTCTTACTGCATATAAAGACATGAGAAAAGATGTTAAGTGGCTTCCATTTGTTCTTCTTAGCATACCACTTGGCGTTTTTTTGTGGTATATAAACAAAAATGGTTACACAATTTGGGGCCAAATGTTAAACTTTGAAAGAAAACTCAAAATAGTTGTAGATTTTAATCCTATATTTAAATCAATACCATTCAATAATGGTGCTATATTCAGAATGTATAAGAGTGATAACTTAACTTGGTTTTTTAGGCTAGTTTATAATAATGGTTTTATACTCCCACCAATGATATGTATATTAAGGTCTGTAATAATAAGGGATTATAAGAAAATTATTAGATATATGTGTTCTGCCCATGTATTTCAAATTTTCCTAATAAGTCCATTTTATATAATTTTTCATCTTCAAGAGGTATGGTTTGTATATGGTCATCCTGACGGTGTTGGAAGACACTTTCACTCGTACGCTGAAATGGCTGGTACAGCACTTAATTGTTTTCCATCGATGCATACTTCTATAGCCTTTGCCGCTTTCTTACTTGTTTTGCGTGAAAAGGATAAGGTATTTAAATGCGTATGGGGATTTTTCTGTTTAAGCGTTATATACTCTACATTATATCTTGAAGTACACTGGGTAATTGACGTACTAGGTGGTTTAGTATTAGCTTACTGCTCTGTTAAACTAGCAGATTTTGTTATTGAAAAAATACAGAAAAAAATACAGCCTTTACTCGATAAATACTACTACAGAAGTACTACTTCAGCTTTTGAAATAGATAATAATTCTATTTCATCTTAAAGCAGTGTGAAATAATAATGCTTCGTCACATTAAAAAAATCCTATAAATCTAAGGTTCAAAAATCATAAAATACTAAGATATTTCAACAACTTGCATACGCTCAGACAGATTGAGATATCTAAGTATTTTACAATTTTCGAACCAAGATTTATTAGGATTTTTTTAAACTGTTCGTTCAGCATTGTTATTTCACTCCCATAGTATTACAAAGAAAAGTTTCTTCCTTAATCTACGGAATTTTAAGCGTAAAGCTTTATGCAAAACACATTAAATAAAAGTCATAAATCTTGGAAGCTTTTGATAATTAGCCTCTTAGATTTATGACCTTTATTTAATGTCATGCAATATAGTAAAACAACTGAGCTTTTTCTAAACCAAATGGTTTAATCATCACTTTTTGCTACGCCGGATAGTACTAACCCCTTATTATGATCTAGTGCCCAGCCTATTGACCATTCACTTTGGAATAATAAAAGATTTCTATCTTTCATGTCTTTTACGCGCTTAGTATCTGAAGTCAATGTCAAATCCTCAACTTTTATATCTTCATTTTCAATCCATCTGATACTTTTGTATGGAAGCATATCCATTTTAATCTCAACATTATACTCACTTTTAAGTCTATACTGAAGAACCTCAAATTGAAGTACACCTACAACTCCAACAATTAACTCTTCTACTCCTATATTTGTTTCCTTAAACACTTGTATTGCACCTTCCTGTGCTATCTGTGTTACCCCTTTTATAAACTGCTTTCTTTTCATTGTATCTATTGTTCTAACCCTAGCAAAATGCTCTGGTGCAAAAACCGGAATTCCTTCAAATTTAAACTTGTCATTGCTCTCACAAAGTGTATCTCCTATATTAAAGATTCCAGGATCAAATACACCTATTATATCACCAGCATAGGCTTCCTCTATTATTTCCCTGTCCTGAGCCAAGAATTGTTGAGGTTGTGTAAGCCTTATTTTAGTATTTTTCTGTACATGAAATACTTCCATTCCTTTTTTAAACTTACCAGAGCAAATCCTCATAAATGCAATTCTATCTCTATGTGCTTTATTCATATTTGCCTGTATTTTAAAGATAAAGGCTGAAAACTTTTCATCAAATACATCTACTTCACCTTTATCAGACACTCTTGGAATAGGTGGTGAAGTTAATTTTAAAAATTCTTCAAGAAAAGGCTTAACTCCAAAATTAGTAAGAGCACTTCCAAAAAATATAGGAGTAAGTTCACCCTTTCTAACTTTTTCTATATCAAATTTATCACCAGCAATATTTAATAACTCTATATCCTCAATAAGCTTATCGTGAAGTGCATCACCTAGCAAATCTCTAAAAACCTTATCATCTACATTTCCCTCAAGTGCTTCAACTTCAGTTTGACCATGGTTTCCACCATCAAATACTTGTACAAGCTTATTTTTTCTATCATATACACCTTTAAAGTCCTTTCCAGAACCAATTGGCCAATTAATTGGATAAGACTTTATTCCAAGTTCATTTTCAATATCCTCTAAAAGTTCAAATGGATCTCTACTTTCTCTATCCATTTTATTTATAAAAGTAAATATAGGTATTCCTCTGAGACTGCATACATTAAATAACTTTTTAGTTTGAGCTTCTATACCCTTAGCAGCATCAATTACCATTACAGCACAATCTGCTGCCATCAGAGTTCTATATGTGTCCTCACTAAAATCCTGATGTCCTGGAGTATCAAGTATATTAATACAGTATCCTTCATAATTAAATTGCATAACAGATGAAGTTACAGATATTCCTCTTTGCTTTTCTATTTCCATCCAATCTGAAACAGCGTGCTTTGAAGCTTTCCTCGCTTTAACAGAACCTGCTAGTCTTATAGCTCCACCATACAACAACAATTTTTCTGTAAGGGTTGTTTTTCCTGCATCTGGGTGAGATATTATAGCAAAAGTACGTCTCTTTTCTATTTCATTTATAAGATCAGCCATTTTTTCTCTCCTTTACATATAAATAAACTATTTCAACTACAAAAATCAATTTGTACCATAATACTTAGAAAACGATGCTAGTATACAAATTATTTTCAAAGCTTAAAGTGGTTTATCTTTATTTCGTTACAACAAAAAAGCCTGAATTAATACAGACTTTGATAAAGTGAAACTTAATCTATTTATGTTCCAAAATACCAATATTAAAGTGATCATGGAATATATAGCCTACAATTTAAACTGTTTCACTGTATATCTATATAGTAATTTCAAATCAATGCAATCTCAATTTACTATTCATCTCCTATATTAATCACAACTTAAAATTCACTAAATTTAGTAGTTAAACAAAGTAATTATATCAGTTTATTATTTTTTTTTCAATAAAAAAGATTAGTAAACGTAAACAAGAAAACTTAAGGGTTATCTTATCATCCTATATAATGCTATAATATTATTATGTAGAAATATGTACTTTAACTTTCTCAATATTTTAATATTCACCCATTCTATAGATATACAACATGGAAGATTTAAATTCACAATACCAAATTTATGCTGTTAAATTATAGTTTGACTCAAAGTACAACTGACAGAGTACAGTGAAAGTAAATTTACCTTTCGTTTCTCTCAGGTAAATTTTAGAACTTATTTAGTATCAGCCGCGCTTAGTATTATACTTTAAGCCATGCGCGAGCATTAAGTTTTAGATTTTTCAAAGCTATAGAGGAGAAAAATCATTCTTCACTGTACTCTGCCAATTGTACTCTAAGTAAAATATTAGTTTTGTAGGATAAACTTGGTGTTAGCCATTTCAAACTTTCAGGTTGTCTATCTATAGTATAATGAAAGTTATTGCATTAAATTTTATTATGGAGGATTTTCTATGTACAAACTAATTGCACTTGATATGGATGGAACTCTCTTAAAAGACGATAAAACAATATCCAAGGCAAATTTTGAAGCAATAAAAACAGCAAAGCAAAATGGATACAGAATAGTCCTTGCTACTGGGAGACCAGCTAAAGGAATTGAAAAGTATTTAAGACAGCTTGATTTAATGGGGGACGATGATTACGCAGTAGCTTTTAATGGAGCTGTTGTCCAAAAAACAAAAACTGGTCATGTAATAGCTGAAAATTTAATGGAATACGGCGATCTACAGAAAATATATGATTTGAGTTTAAAACTAAAATTAAATATTCATACACTTACTGTTAATGAATGTATAACCCCTAAAATAAATCCTTACAGCCAGCGTGAAGCTCGTATGAATAATATTTCTCTTATTGAGAAACCATTTAGTGCTATTGATAAAAATGAAAGTATAATTAAGATAATGCTCGTAGATTCAAAAGAAAAATTGGACAAAGCTGAAAAATTAATACCAAAAGAATTTCATGATAAGTATACAGTTGTAAGAAGTGAAGATATTTTTCTGGAGTTCTTAAACAAAAAAGTTGATAAAGGTTTTGGAGTAAAGCTTTTAGCTGAAAACTTAGGCTTAAGTCCTGATGAAATTATATGTGTAGGCGATGCTGGTAATGATATTGCTATGGTAAAGTATGCTGGACTTGGCGTGGCTATGGGTAATGCGTTTGCAGAAGTTAAAAAAGTATGTAATTATGTCACAAAAACAAATGAAGAAGATGGTGTTGCTCATGTAATCCATAAGTTTATGTTAAACCAAGCATCTTAAAAAAGCATAGTATCAAAGTAACAAATTAATAAACTTTATTTAAACTACTTCTTCAATAAAGATAAACCACCATAATCCCTTGAAATTTATTTGTACCAAAATATCAATTTTCAAGGGATTATGGTGCATAAATAGTTTATAGTTGAGCTAGTTTCACTATATATAGATGAACAAGCTGAAAGATTCAAATTACCAATACCAAATAAGGCTTGGACTAATATATAGATAACTAATATAAGTTAAAGGGCAATAACGGGTTTAAGCTCAAACTGCACGTATGTGTATGCAACAAAATATTGTTACCTTGCCTAACGTAAAATTATTTGATAAGCCCTTTGCTTCTTAAGAAATCATCTGCAACCTTTTCTGGCTTTTCACCACTATCAACCTTATAATTTAAATTCCTCATTTCTTCATCACTTATCTTATTTTCAAGTTTTTCTAAAACACCTTTGAGCTTAGGATATTTATTTAATGTTGATTTATTTACTAAGGGAACTGCATAATAAGGTGGAAAAAAGTTTTTGTCATCTTTAAGAGTTTTTAAATCAAACTTCTTAATAAGTCCATCTGTTGAAAAAGCATCTGTAACTTGTGTTTCATCCTTATTAAGGGCAGAATATCTAAGTCCACCATCAAGTCCTTTCGTATTTTTAAAGTTAATATTATACATTTTTTGAAGTCCTAAATATCCATCAGATCTATTTAAAAACTCCATTGTACTTCCTAACGTAAATTTACTACTTACTTTTGATAAATCTGATATTGTATTTACATTATACTTATTTGCAATATCTTTTTTCATAGATAATACATAAGTGTTATTAAACCCAATTGGTTTTAGCCACTCCATACCATATGTTTTATCAAAATAATCTTTCACAGTATTATAAACTTTATCCTTATCAGAAATAGAATTTTGTTTCATTATATCCACAAGTCCCGTACCTGTGTACTCAACATATAAATCAACATCGCCACTTTTCATGGCACTAAAAACTACATTTGTTCCGCCCAAATTAAGTTTTCGTTCTACTTTATAATCTGTATTGTGTTCTATAAGTGATGCAATCATATTTCCAAGTACAAGCTGCTCATTAAAGTTCTTAGACCCTATCACTATAACCTTTTTATTTTTAGCATTATAGATTGCAATTGAGCTCACAACTATTACTACTATTGCAAGTGATGCAGCTATAACTCTATCAAACTTTTTATTCCTTTTCTTTCTCTTTTTAATTTTCTCTCCTTTAGCAATTCTAATTCCTTCTGGGACAACTAGTCCTTCAACTTTTCCTATTACAAAATCTAAAAATAAGGCAAGAAAACAAGCTGGAATTGCACCTGCAAGTATCATATAATTATTTACCGTTTGAACTCCTGAAAACACCAGATATCCAAGGCCACCTGCACCAACAAAAGCCGCTATTGTCATAAGTCCTACCGCCGTTACCGCAGATATTCTTATGCCTGACATTATAATTGGCATAGCAAGAGGAATACTTATCTTTAAGAGGATTTGACTTTTAGTAAGTCCAACTCCTGTTGCAGCTTCTATTACAGGTGCATCAATATTTATAAGTCCTGTATAGGTATTTTTTATGATTGGAAGCAAAGAATATATAACTACCATTATTATTGATGGCTTACTTCCTATTCCAAATACAGGAATCAAAAATCCTAAAAGCGCCAAGCTTGGTATGGATTGAGCTATATTAGCAATTCCTATTATAGGTGTTGAAAGCTTTCTTACTCTTGTTATTAAAATACCCAGTGGAACACCTACAATTATTGAAACTACAACTGCAAATACTGTAAGCTCTATATGTTGTAAAAACAGATTGAATATTTGGTCTTTTCTGTCTAATGTAAAATTAATAAAACTACCCAAAAATCTCCACCTCACTTTCAATAAACTGTGTAGTTAAAACTGATAAGAGACTGCTTTTAGTAACAAGTCCTACCAATTTAGATTCATTATCTACAACTGGAACATATCCTATATTTTCATATTGCATTTTTTTCATAACATTTATTATTGACTCTTCGGCTCTTATTGTTATAATATCTTTGCTCATAATTTCGTTAATTTTAATATTTCTATTAATATTTCTTCTTATATCCTTCAAGGTAACAATTCCATCTAATTTACCTTCCTTATCTAATATTAGTAAACTATCAACATGACTAGCTTTCATTATTTCCAGCGCTTGAAGTACAGTTCTTTCACTTCCTGCCTTTACCGGATCTTTTATCATTATATCCTTAACCTTAATTAAGTCTGGTTGATTCCATATTCTATTTTCGCCAACAAAATTCTTAACAAAATCATTTATAGGATTTCTAAGTATTTTATCTGGGGCATCATACTGCACTACTGTACCATCCTTCATTATACAAATTTTATCCGCCAATTTTAGTGCTTCATCCATATCATGAGTAACAAATACTATAGTTTTTTTGAAAGTTTGCTGTATGTTAAATATCTCATCTTGAAGTTGATTTCTTGTTATAGGATCTAGTGCACTAAATGGCTCGTCCATAAGTATTATTTCTGGATTCATTGCAAAGGCTCTAGCTATACCTATTCTCTGCTGCTGACCTCCACTAAGTTCACTTGGATATTTATCCATATAAGTTGAAGCCTCCATACCAATCAACTTAAAAAGCTTTTCCATTCTATTATCTATTTCATTCTTATCAATTTTTTCTAGCGAAGGTATTAGCATAATATTCTCTCTAACTGTCATATGTGGAAAAAGACCTGTTTGCTGTATTACATATCCAATATTTCTCCTAAGCTTAATTATATTTTCATTTTCTATCTTTTTACCATTGATCAATATTTCACCCGAAGTTTGCTTAATAAGCCTATTTATCATCTTTAATGTAGTAGTCTTTCCACAACCGCTAGGTCCGATAAGAGTAACAAGTTCTCCATCATTTATAGTTATGTTTACATCTTTTATTATTGATTTTCCGCCTATACTTTTACATACATTTTTAAATTCTATCATGTAATTCCTCCTTTTATATAAACAACCTTTTTAAATTTCAAAGTTGTTTCTTTTATTATAAAAAAAATTTTAATATTTTATTTATATATAGTTTTATCACAAACAACTTTCTTTATGTATGAGGTTGTTTCTTTAATTATATTATAATATATTAATTATGTAAATAGTAATATTTTACATACAGTTTTTTTATAAAAAATAAAGTGCCACAGCTTAGCTACATGGCACTTCATTTTTATTATTCATCTTTATATAAAAACTTTCTTAAACGATAATAACTAGTTTCATCACCTATAGCAATAATTGTATCTTTACTTTCAAAAGTAGCATAAGGTCCTGGAGAAAGTATTAGTTTTTCACATCGCCTTATTGCTACAATCGTAGCACCTGTATTTTGCCAAAACTTTGTTTCTGATATACTTCTTCCCACTATTTCCATGCCGTCATATATTTCAAATTCAAATGGAGTAAATGGATTACTTTTGCTAAATCTGCTTGAGTAGTCCACCAACTCATTTATTACGCTGTTTATTTTCTTTTCATATTCATCTTTTTTATGTATTAAATTTTCAACTTCCTTCTTTAAAGACTGCATAGAATCAATTTCTTTATATTTATCAATAAATTTCAGACAATTATCTACTGATTTTATTGTGATTCCGCTGCCCTTAACAACATCAACTATACCCATATCACTTAATATAGCTATAGCCCTTCTTATAGTCTCAGGTGACACATTGTATTTACTTGCAAGCACAGATCTTCCATACAATTTACCGCCTACTGTAATATCTCCATTTAATATTCTATTTGCAATATCAATTGCTATTTTTTGATAAACTGGTTTAACTATAGATTCAGCCATTTTTAACCGTCAGAATATACTCTGACTCCTTCCTCCCATATCTAAAAGTTTATATGCATCATAAGTATAAATCATTATAGTAATGCTGTAAATATAGATTAGAAGTTTAAAATTAATAAAAAGCTTTTTAGAAATATCAAACTTGAGAAGAATCAGTACACAATCCATATTTTTCAGTTAAAAGATGTAATTAATAATCCTATATCAAGGCCAGTAACAATTACTCCTATTATTATAAGAAGTGCTTTATCAACAATTCCATTCGAAAATTTCCCCATAACCTTTTTTGAGGACGTGAGATATATTTGTGTAAATATAGTTATAGGGAGTTGCACACTTAAAAGCATCTGAGAATATATCAGCCCCTTAAATGGATCTTTTATAAAAAATATTACAACTGCTGCCAAAACAATAGTTATTAACACACCCATCTTTGTATGACTATCTCTTATATCATATGGTTCCTTGTATATGCCTGCAAATATACTTCCACCTGCCATACCTGCTGTAACTGTTGATGATATGCCTGAAAACAATAGTGCTACAGCAAATATTATTGATGCACGATTTCCAAGAATTGGTCTAAGCATACTTTGTGCTTGAGTAAGTTCATTAACTTTAATACCACTTGAAAAAAATGTGCCTGCTGCAAGCAATATCATTGAACTATTTATTGCCCAACCTATGAGCATGGAAAAAATCGTATCAAAAAATTCGTATTTGAGCTGCTTTTTTATAACTTCTTCTTTCTCAACATTCCACTGCCTGCTCTGTATAATTTCAGAATGTAAAAATAAATTATGCGGCATGACAACTGCTCCTAAAACGCTCATTATTATTGGCATAGATCCTCTAGGTATTTCTGGCTTTATAAGACTAATAGCTGCAACTTTCCAATCTATGTTCACTAATGTAATTTCTAATATAAATGAAATTCCTATAATCGAAACAAAGCCTATTATCCATCTTTCAAGCTTTTTATACGAATTTGAAAAAAGCATCCATATAACAACAAACAACATTATCAAGGTTCCTACTTTTATTGGAATTTTAAAAAGCATATTTAAAGCTATTGCCCCACCTAAAAGTTCTGCCATAGCTGTAGATATTGATGCACCCACTCCACTAAATAATATAAATTTATTTAATCCAGGCTTTACATTTTTTGTTGTTGCCTCGGATAAACAATCCCCTGTAACTATTCCAAGATGAGCTGCATTATGCTGTAATATTATAAGCATAATCGTTGAAAGTGTTACCATCCACAATAGCTTATATCCATAATCTGCACCAGCTGATACATTAGATGCCCAGTTTCCAGGATCTACAAAACCAACTGTAACAAGCAGTCCAGGTCCTACATATTTTAAAAAATCTCTCGCTCCAAAACTAGGTTTATGTTCTCCCTTAAATATATTAAATTTATGCTTCATAAAATCACCTCATAAAAGTCTTACCTACATTTTAATATAAATTTCATCTTAAACTTCAAAGTAAAGCTTCTTATCAATAATATTTTAACATACAATTTTATTATAACAGTATTTTTATATTATTTATAAAATATATGTATATAATCCAAATTAATAGATATACTATTAATTAGATGAATGATTTTTCATCTTATATTTTATTTTGGAGGTCTTTTTATGTTAGGAACAGTTAAATGGTTTAATTCTCAAAAGGGGTTTGGATTTATTACAACCCAGGAAGGAAATGATGTATTCGTACATTATTCAGGTATTAAAGAAGATGGATTTAAAACTCTTGAAGAAGGTCAGGAAGTTGAGTTTGATGTAACTGAAGGTCAAAAGGGTGAACAGGCAATTAATGTAAGAAAACATTAGTCCTTTAAATATATAATCTTCTAAATAAAACCATCTACAATCAAATTTAATTTGATTGTAGATGGTTTTATTAAATGCTTATAAAAAAAGGTGGAAAAGCTTTAATATCTTTTCCACCTTTTTTTAAATTATCTCACTATACTACCAGTTGGAAGTTCGCCCTCAATAGTTGCTGCAAATAATTTACTATCTGCATCATCTGATGCACAAAGTATCATACCTTGAGATAATTCACCTCTAAGTTTTACAGGCTTTAAGTTAGCAACAAGTATTACAGATTTTCCAATAAGCTCTTCTGGCTTGTAGAATTTTGATATTCCTGATACTACCTGTCTTTCTTCTCCGCCTAAGTCAACTTTAAGTTTAAGAAGTTTATTAGATTTCTTTACTGGCTCGCACTCTAATACTTTTACAATTCTAAAATCAAGCTTTTCAAAATCCTCTATAGTAACTTCAGGTTTTATTGGTTTAGCTTTTGGCGCTTCAGCTCCAGCTGCTTTTTTCATCTGCTCTTCTTTTAATTTATTAAGCTCATCAATAGCTTTATCTACATCTATTCTAGGGAAGATAACCTCTCCCTTATTAACCTTTGTTCCTGCTCTTGTTCCATCAAAAGAAGCAATACTCTCCCAGCTTGAAGCTTCAACATTAAGCTGAGCATTTATTTTTTCGCTTGTATCTGGCAAAAATGCAGAAAGTACAACTGATACTATTCTAAGTGATTCCACCAAATTATATAGAACTGTTCCAAGTCTTTCCTTCTTAGAAGCATCTTTAGCTAGAACCCATGGTGTTGTTTCATCTATATATTTATTTGCTCTCTTTATAACATCCCATATATGATCAAGTGCTTCAGGTATCTTTAAATCTTTTATGTCAGCATCAAGTTTTCCTGGAAGTCCAATTGCTAAATCTATAAGTTCATTATCGAGTTCTTCCTTTGCTGTAGGTGCCTGAATAACTCCATCAAAATATTTTTCAATCATAGCTACAGTTCTTGAAACTAAATTTCCAAGATCATTTGCAAGATCGGAATTTATCTTTTTTATAAAGATTTCATTATTGAATAATCCATCTGCTCCAAATGGTATCTCATGTAAAAGATAATATCTTACAGGATCTGTTCCAAAATGATTAACTAAAAGCACTGGATCTACAACATTTCCCTTTGACTTTGACATTTTTCCACCGTCAACTAAAAGCCAGCCGTGACCAAAAACTTGTTTTGGAAGTTCAAGTCCAAGAGCCATAAGCATAATTGGCCAATAAATTGTGTGGAATCTTATTATGTCTTTTCCTACAAGATGAACATCGCAAGGCCAATACTTTTTAAAGTCTTCATCGTTACTACCGCCATAGCCAAGAGCTGTTATATAGTTTGAAAGTGCATCTATCCAAACATAAATAACATGTTTTTCATCAAAAGTAACTGGTATTCCCCAATTAAATGATGTTCTTGAAATACATAAATCTTGAAGTCCAGGTCTTAAGAAATTATTTAGCATTTCATTTTTTCTTGATTCTGGTTGAATGAAATGTGGATGATCTTCTATATATTTTATAAGTTTATCTGCATACTTTGACATCTTGAAGAAATATGCTTCTTCCTTGGTTTTTTCTACAGGTCTTCCGCAGTCTGGGCACTTGCCATCCTGCAGCTGAGTTTCAGTCCAGAAGGATTCACAAGGTGTACAATACCAACCTTCATATGAGCCTTTATATATATCACCCTGATCATAAAGCTGCTTAAATATTTTTTGTACAGTTTCTACATGATAATCATCTGTTGTTCTTATAAACTTATCATAACTTATATTCATCATTTTCCATAAGTCTTTTATACCTGCAACTATTTTATCAACATATTGTTTAGGAGTAACTCCTTCTTTTTCTGCTATTCTCTGTATTTTCTGTCCGTGCTCATCTGAACCTGTTAAGAAAAATACATCATAACCTTGAAGTCTTTTAAATCTTGCAATAGCATCTGCTGCAACCGTTGTATATGTGTTTCCTATATGAAGTTTTGCAGATGGATAATAAATAGGGGTTGTAATATAAAATGGTTTCTTTTCTGACATTATAAAATTCCTCCTCTAAAAATATAAAAAGCCCCTAAGTAAAAACTTATATATTTTTACTTAGAGGCGAATTTACGCGTTACCACTCTATTTTATTTTTATCTCGCGACAAAAATCTCACTAAGTGACTCCTAAATTTAAAATTTATTTTATCACCCTGCATCTTAACGTATGCTCACGTAATATCCTACTAAACTTCAGATATTCTGCTCCGGGGCCATGTTCACAAACTTTTGCATCACTGAATTTCACCATACATCAGTTCTCTTTGCATGCATCCATTTATTACTCTTCCCATCACTGCATTTATAGATTATATATTAGTACATAAATCTATTATTGTCAACATTATGTCTCTTTATGCATGGTAGTATTTAGTTACATTTGCTGTCCCCTTTCTTTTAGTCTATAATACTGAATATACTAAAAATTATATAGGAGTTACGATAAGATATGAAGATGATATTTTTCGATACAGAAACAACTGGCTTAAAACCAGGGCATATATGCCAATTAAGCTACATACTCGTAGATACAAATGTAAAACCAAATAAAACTATTGGGAAAAACATATTTTTTACTGTAGACTACGTAGAACCAAGTGCAGAAGATGTTCATGGTTTTAGTGTTGAAATTTTACGTGAATTAAGTGGCGGAAGAGCTTTTCAGGATAGCTTGGAAAGTTTTTCAGAAGATTTTAAAACAGCTGATATATTTATAGGACATAATATTAATTTTGATATAAAATTTTTTACACACGAAATGCTTTCTTTAGGAGAATCCTTTAATCCAAAACATATATTTTGCACTATGAATTATTACAAAAGCATATGCAAAATAATAAATTATAATGGCAATTACAAAAATCCTAGACTTGAAGAAGTTGTAAAATTTTTAAATATAACTTCATCTCAAATTAGCAGCTTAACCCAGAAGCTATTTCAAGGTGATGGTAACTTTCATGATGCTAGATTTGATACTACTGCTACTTACCTAATAGTTACGGAAGGAGTAAAGAAAGGATACATTCCACCAAAGTATTTTTCCAAGATTGTCGAAAATTTTTAAGGGCATTATTATATTTCTACTGATTTTTATTAATATTCAGTAGAATTTTTTTATGCAATTAAGAAGTTTATTAATTCCATAAAATAAAAATAAGGCACTAATTTAGCTAAATGAAACAATATATGTATTTTGTTTCATTTAGCACATATACATAGTAACACATATATTTGAAAATTTCTACATGGATTTAAAAATAATCACAATATGCCATCTATTTACCTATTATGGCACCTAATTTAAAATTGCACAAGTGAATACAATTCATCCTTTTCCTCCTGATTAATTCCTATGTATCTAAGAGTAATACTTTGTGAACTATGATTAAAGGTATCCATAATTAATCCTATATTATATTTTGACGCTCTGTATGTCCAGTATCCCCATGTTTTACGTAAGCTATGAGTTCCAAAATTTTCAATATAACAAATATTAGCAGCTTCCTTTAAAACCTTATAAGCCTGTATACGCTTTAAATGACCGCCTTTGCGGCTAAAGAATAAATATGATTCTTGTGTTAGTTGCTGCTGTTTTACAAATGAACTTATAACTTTTTTGATGGCATTATTTAATTTTATTTTCTTTATTTTCCCTGTTTTTTTCTCTTTTAATATAAGATAGTATCTATACTCACCATGCTCATTAAAAATATCTTTTACTTTTACTGGTAAAATATCACTAATTCTAAGTCCTGTATTCAAACCAAATTTAAAAATTAGACCATACTTGGGGTTCTTTCCATTTAGATAATAATACATCTGTTTTATCTTGTTTTTATCTTTTATTGGTTCAACTACCATAATATCACTCCTAAATATTTGTATGTACCATATTAAAAAACGTTTCATAATATTTTTATATATTATATTAATAGATTATATCACATCAGATATGATTATAGTTATTTAGCAACATTACAAATATTTTTTATGAAACAAAATACATAAATTGTTTTATAATTTATTTAGAGTAACATAATAATTAAAGCCAATTTTTTAACTGTGGTAAAATGAGAATTTATGGTCGCAAACTAAAATATCTTTAAAGGAGGAATAATTTGCCTAATAATGACTTTTCTTTAGAAAATGTAAAACTTCAAGACATAATTGACTTGAACTTTTTACAAAACTTTCAAGATAATTTCGGTGAAAGCATGGACATGGCCAGTATAACTATTGATATGGATGGTATACCTATTACAAAACCAACTAGATATACAAATTTTTGTTCTAGATATACGCAGTCAACTGAAGAAGGTTTCAAAAGATGTGCAAAAGCTCATAAACTTGGCGGCGAAGAAGCTGCTAGGACCGGTAAACCGTACATATATACCTGTCATGCAGGATTAGTTGATTTTGCAGTTCCTATTATAGTAAATGGAAAACAGCTTGCTACTATTCTAGGAGGACAAGTTGCTTTTTCAAAACCTGATGAAAGTATAATTTTAAAAACGGCTAATGAACTTGGACTAGATAGTAAAAATTATATGGAAGAAGCTAATAAAATAAATATATCAGCTGAGAATAAGGTAAAAGCTTCAGCAAGTATTTTGTTTACTGTTATAAATGCTTTATCGCAAATTGGATATCAACAACTTAAAATTAAAAATCTGACTAACGTTCTTTCAGAAAACTTCAGTCAGATATCTGCCGCTATGGAAGAACTTGCGGCATCATCTGTAGAAGTTACAGGAAATCAAGAAAACTTAAATAAAGAAATACTAAATGTTGATAATTTATCAAAAGAAATCAATAAAATTTTATCATACATAAAAAGTATCGCTGATCAGACAAAAATGCTTGGATTAAATGCAGCAATTGAAGCTGCACGCGCTGGCGATGCAGGAAGAGGTTTCGGAGTTGTTGCTACAGAAATACGTAAACTATCAGAAAACTCTAAAGAAACTGCTGTAAAAATAAATTCTTTAATTGAAAAAATACAAAATTCCGTTTGCATAACATTGGACACGGCTGATGCAACCTTGAACACAACTCAGCAGCAATCAGCTGCTATACAAGAAACAAATGCAAGTGTAGAAGAAGTTATGAGCCTAGCTAGTGAGTTAACTGAATTAGCAAATAAATAAGCCCACAATCATTTATTTATATAACGGAGAGGATATTATATCTTCTCTGTTTTTTATAAAATTGATTAAAATACAGTTCCTCTTTTAATAGCCATTCTACTCATTCCTGCGGTAATTGTCATACTCTAAAAATTTAATACTTTTTGAAATAACATTTATCAAGTCATAACCATGCTTTTCAGTTTCAAATTTAATCTTCACTTCATAAATACAATAATTTTATTATTTACAATATTAGTCAAGCTATTCATTCTTGCTTTTTTTATGTTAATGGTATAGATTTAATTATGTTATTCGTGTATTTTAAGTATTATTTAACGCAAATGATGAAAGGATGTTTTTAATTGAACACTAAAAAACTTTTAACAAATAAAAAAGTTATAATCGTACTTGCAACCATCTGTTGTTTATTATGGGGAAGTGCCTTTCCAGGAGTTAAAACTGGATATTCTCTTTTTAAAATATCCGCCAATGATATTCCATCAAAATTTGTCTTTGCAGGATATAGATTTACCCTTGCCGGTATTCTTGTACTTATCGCAGCCGCCGTAAGCGGGAAAAATATACTAATATTCACAAAAAAGAACACACCTCAAATTGCTATGCTTGGTTTTACACAAACAACTATACAATATGTATTTTTTTATATAGGGTTAGGATATACTACAGGTTCAAAGGGTTCAATCGTTAATGCTACTAGCACTTTTTTCAGTATTATACTTGCACACTTTATTTATAAAAATGATAAATTGACTTTTAATAAAGCACTTGGATGCATCGTAGGTTTTTTGGGGGTAATAGCTGCTAATTTTTCTTCAGACGTATTAAAATTCTCTTTTTCATTTAAGGGTGAGGGTCTTGTAATACTTTCTGCCTTGGCCGCCTCCGCTTCCAGCATATATGGTAAAAAAATCACCCAAATTCTTGATTCAACGATAGTAACAGGTTACCAACTTTTTATAGGTGGCTTTGTTTTAACCATACTAGGCTTATTAAACAAAGGAAGTTTAGCAGCTTTTACACCAAAATCAACTTTACTTCTATTTTACCTTGCAATTTTGTCTTCAGCTGCTTTTTCAATTTGGACAGCTTTATTAAAGTATAATAAAGTTGGCTTTGTGTCAATGTTCAACTTTCTTATACCTATCTTTGGCGTATTCTTATCTGCAATTATACTAAAGGAGAAGGTCTTTGATATAAAAAACTTAGCAGCTTTAGTGCTAGTTTGTACTGGAATAATATTAGCTAACAGAGAAGAAGTCTCCTTAAATTAATATTCATCTTATATATTATAATTTGTTTTTTTTTGATATAATGTTAATAATAAAATATGTACTATATTTATTTGGGGAGGAAATTGGCGAATGTCCGGTTTAAACGAAGAAAATAATGAACTTCATAATCAAAGAACAGAAACAGACGCATTTCGTGCAACTGAGGAATTTAAAAAGATGTTCCACGATAATGATTCATTTTGTTATGAACCATGGCAATTTGCAGACTATGAAGTTTGTGCAGATACCTTAAAAACTACATATGACGAAATAAACATATGGGGAAAGCAAGAGGCTGTTATAAGACCCGGTTGGAAAGTCTCTGAAGATACTAGTAAAGTCTATATTCCAAATTTATTTTCTAAAATAAGTGGAATATATGAAGACACTATTCAATATAGAGAAGATATAAGTTCTCTTTTAGAAGAAGGTAACACTTTATTTTTCAAACATTTTCCCCTATTTCATATAAAAAGACATAATAATATAGGTAGAACCTATTCATCACTTTTAGATAAAAAAGGCATAATAAATAAAAGCAAGCTAATAACTTGTAAACACTGGAAATATTCAAATTTAAAACCTGGTTTGCAAGAAAATATAGCAGAAAAAATAATAGAATTTTGTAAACTTCCTGATTTTTGGAAATACAGATACTTTACTACTAATATCAAATTATCTGTAATGGATAAAATATCAACCTTTTTAACCTGCATGGACAGTAAGGAAGCTAGAGATGAACTTATTATGAAGGTTGTTACATTAAATGTTTTAATGAATCTAGATTCAAGACTTCTAGATTTACTTCAAAACTTTGACTACCCTCTTCACGTTCCTAAAATAATAGTGTTCAATAATTATAGAAGTGGAAATTTTTCTTTTTCTGATGCTGTAACTTTAATGTTTATGAATTCAATGGGAGTAGATATATTAATCTATAATCCTGGAGCTACAAGTGATATTGAAAACTTTGTAAAGGACGGCTATTTTGACGTTCATAAGCTTCAATTTACAAATCCAAAATTCAAATACAAAAGAGTGAATTTCTTTGTAAGATGGATAAGGAAACTCAAAGCTAAAAAGAAACTCTTAAAGGAGATGAAGTAATTGAGATTCAAAGAAGAAAATTCAATTTACACTAATGCTGCCGCGCAAGAAAGCAGTGAAATTCCTAATGATACTAAACGAGAGCTGGAAGAAAAGCTTGAAAATATAAAAAAAGAACTTAAGAATTCACCTGAGGTAATCCAAATTTCTAAAAGCTTGGATGTTTCTAACATAAATGCGATAATGGAGTTCGGCGGCGAACCTGCAAATGAAATCTCAAAGTTTTCAGATAAAATCTTAAAAACTATAAAAGTAAGCAGCGTAGAAAACTCTGGAGCCTTACTAAAAGAACTTACAGTTATTATGAAAAGATTTGACAAAGAAGAACTTGAAGAAAAACCAGAAGGATTTCTTTCACGTATCTTTAGTTCCAGCAAAAAAACAATTCAAAGCATTTTAAGTAAATATCAAAGTCTAGGAGGAGAGATTGATAAAATTTATTCAAGAATAACCTCCTATAAATCAGAAATTGAAAAAACAAATAAAATGCTCGAAGAAATGTTTACTCAAAATTTTAACTATTATACAGAATTAGAAAAATATTGTGCTGCCTGCGAGCTTGCAATAAACGAAATACAAAATGAGGATTTGCCTTACTATGAGGAGAAAGCAGCATCCGGAACTCCAGATGACAACCTAAAACTTCAAGAAATTAAATACTCACTAGAAATGCTTAGTCAAAGACTTTATGATCTTAATATGGCTAAAATTGTAGCTCTTCAAACCGCTCCACAGATAAGAACAATACAAAAAGGAAACTATAAATTGATAGGTAAAATTCATTCTGCATTTATAGTTACAATTCCTGTCTTTAAAAATGGTCTCATACAAGCCGTTACACTAAAAAGACAAAAACTTGTTGCAAAATCCATGGAAGCCCTTGATAATGCTACCAATGAGCTTCTTCTAAAAAATGCTCAAAACTTAAAAGATCAAAGTATAGATATAGCAAAATTAACTGGTACTCCTTCTATAAAAATAGAAACACTTGAAAATACCTGGAAGGTTATAATGGAAGGAATAAATGAAACTGAAAAAATTGAAGAAGAGAATAAAAAACTTAGACAAGAAGGAATGAAAAAATTAAATAATCTTCAAATCGAGTACATGGAAAAAGTACATAAGAAGTAACAATGCTTCGTCACATTAAAAAAATTCTATAAATCTAAGGCAAAAAAATCATAAAATCCTAATATATTTCAATAACTCGCTGAGAAAATGCTCAAACAAATTGAAATATCTAAGTATTTTATGATTTTTTTGCCAAGATTTATTTGAATTTTCTTAAACTGTTCCTTCAGCATTGTTACTTCTTTCCCACGGTAGTGCAAGAAAAAAATTCCTCCGTACCTACGGAATTTTAGATGCAAACTTGTCATTTGCCACTGTTTCTAGTTAGTTCGCAATATTTATAAATCATGATTTAAAATATTTAGTGCTACAGCCTTACTTTCTATGCTAATATGTCTCTAAGTTCATCTTCTGTTATCGTTGAAAGTATATTCTTATCACTGCTTTTGTCATTTATCACATTACTTATTATTTTCTTCTTTTTTTCTTGAAGCTCATATATTTTTTCTTCAATAGTTCCTCTTGCTATAAGCTTTATGATTTCTACACTCTTCTTTTGTCCGATTCTATGAACTCTATCCGAAGCTTGCTCCTCTACAGCAGGATTCCACCATGGATCAAAATGAATAACTACATCCGCCCCTGTAAGATTTAATCCTGTTCCTCCAGCTTTTAAAGATATCAAAAACACATCTCCGCGCCCTTTGTTAAAATTAGTTACAATACCTACCCTATCCTTAATATCCGTTTGTCCATCAAGATACATATATTCAATTTCATCTTGTTTAAGCTTTTGAGCTATAGCTTTAAGTACTGTAGTAAACTGAGAAAATATTAATATTCTATGCTTATTATTTATACTTTCCTCTAAAATATCATGAAGCGCAAGTATTTTTCCACTTTCTCCAACAAAGTTTTCAATAAAAGATGCTGGATTACAGCATATTTGTCTAAGACGTGTTAAAAGTGATAAAATGGAAAACTTGCTTTTGTTAAATCCTTTTTCGTTTATTTGACGCTGTATTTCATTCTTTGTGTTAATCAAGTATGATGCATAAACCTTTTTCTGAGCATCAGTCATTTCAACAATTACCTTATGCTCAATCTTTGGTGGCAGCTCCTTTATTACATCCTTTTTTAATCTTCTCAGTATAAAGGGCTGTATATGTTTAGACAACTCCTTCAACACGTTTTGATTTTTATCTTTTATTATTGGTGTTTCATATTTTTTTATAAATTTAGAATGATTTAAAAGATAGCCAGGCATTATAAAGTCAAAAATAGACCAAAGTTCTGTAAGTGAATTTTCCATTGGAGTTCCAGTAAGTGCAAAATAATTATTAGCCTTTATCCTTTTTACTGATTTTGCATTAATTGAATTTGGGTTTTTTATCTGTTGAGCTTCATCTAAAAAGCAGTACTTAAATTTTATCTTTTCATAATCATCTATGTCATTTCTTATTAATGGATAGGATGTTAATACAACATCATGCTCTAGAGCTTTTTTTAACAGTTTTTGTCTTTCAGACTTATTTCCTATAACAACTAAAGTTTTAAGTTTAGGCGAAAATTTTTCTATTTCATCTTTCCAATTATAAACTAAAGAAGTAGGTGCTATTACAATAACAGGAAATCCAGCTTCAATTTCAGAGGTAATAAAGGCAATAGTTTGAATGGTTTTTCCAAGTCCCATTTCATCTGCAAGTATTCCACCAAATCCTCCCGCTGCTAAAGTATGAAACCAATTAAATCCAATTTTCTGATACCTTCTTAATATCTTTAAAAACTCCTTTGGCAACAGGTTATTTACCTTTTTTATTTCCTTTATAGAATTTACTATCTTCTTAAAATCCTCACTTTTCTTAAAAAAATTCAAATTAGATTTTTCAAGTGCATTATCAATATAAAAAGCATTATATTTAGAAAGCTTCATATTATCACCTGAAAGTTCGGAATAATTCAAATCAAGGTATTCCATCAAATTAGCAATATCATTTATAGCTTCATTGTCTAAAGAAACAATACCACCCTTTTTTAATCTATAATATTTCTTTTTAAGCCTAAGCGCTTCAAAAATATCTTTAAGTTCGGCCCTATCAACACCCTCTATATCAAAGGAAAGTTCCAAAAAATTTTGGTCATTAACTCTTATTCCACCTCTATAACTGTTTGATGAATAAACTTTAAAGTTTTTAAGACTATTAGAATAAAAAATCGCAGACGTATTCTGAAGTTTTTCAAGCCCATGTATAAAGAAATCTACTATTTGATCTTCTGAATTATTTATATAGCTTTCTCCATAGGTTTGAAATCCATAATTTTCAAATAGCCTTGTTATATTAAGTTCCTTATTCACGTCTCTAATAAAAATTTCTTCTTTCTTAGAAGCTTCACTTCTATTCTTTCTAAGTGGGTTTATACTAAGTTCATTGTACTTAAATTTTATATTAGCAATTATACAATCATTAAGCTTATCAAGAAATACCTCTGCCTTTAAAGGTACATTAACGATTTTTTTCTTGAGTTCCTTATTAACACTAAGTTTTGCATTAATTTTATTGAGCATAGCAATAACATATGATGTAATCTCATCAGCACAATTTTTACTAAATCTTATATTGCCTCCATTCTTCTCAAGCTCTTCATAGAAAGGTTCAAATATGCTTTTACTTTTTTCATCTATACTATAAATACAGCCTTCATAAAAAATAAGGCTATGACTATTATTCAAAAATATAGGCAATTCTCCATCAATTCCAACCTCAATAGCCTCCATTTTTTCATTTAAATGCATTTTAAGTTCTGGAAACATATCTTTTATCTTTACATTAGAATATTTAATTTTATCAATTACAACCTCAAAATTTTTATTTTTCATTATTCTAAAAAACTCTTTTAGGTTAATTTCAGAAAGATAAACTTTTTTACCAGCTATAGTTTCAGTAAAAGCTTGAAAGGCCTTAATCTCTTCACTTTCACTTAAATAAATTTCTTTTATAAAATTAATTAAAGCTTTATCTTCATCTTTTATATAGTATTTCCTTGGATCATACGTAAACTGCTTGCCATATTCTATTATTTCCTGTTTTTTAGTAATAGCCCTGCAAAAAGCTTCCACATCCTTTAAAATATATAATTTATCTTCACCTATTTTAAGCTCAATAGAAGATTTTTTAACATTTGAAGAAGAAAACTCGTATTTTACTTCTATGTTTAAGGGCTTTCCTGAAATTTCATCGTTCAATATAGAATTTTTAAGTCTTCCAATAAACTTTTTTGTAAATACATCCTTTGAAGCTTCAATTACCTCTTCTTTATCCCTGGCATATTTTATAAGTACAGCTGCAACATGTGTACATATATTATCATTTCCACGTCTTTTTTTAATTTCCGTACAATCACAGCTTATAGAAACTATACCCGTTTTATCATTGAATATTATATGGACATTATGAATAATAGAATTATTGTCCTTTACCTCCGCATTAATATTAGTAAAATCAGCATTATAAAGTGGATTAAAATGCCTTTTTATTTCTACATTGTTAATCATAGAATTCTCATAATATTTGACTGCTTCCTTATAGCACTCATCGCTGGCCCAGTACTTTACTGTTACATCACTAATGTCAAACAAATTGACTCACCTCATAATTCATCATATTTGACTTTAATCTTTTTTAAATCCTCCCAAAATACCCTTTTTTTATTTTCATCTCTAAAAAGTGCAGCAGGATGAAAAGTACACATAATATATAGGCCATTAAATTCTATCCATTTCCCTCTGTCTCTTGTAATTCTCATCTCTTTATTTTTACTTGCAAGCTTCCACTCTTCTGGTATGTTATCTTCATTTAAACCATCACAAAATTTTATAAATATAGGCTCCATTAGATATTTCATTGCAGTTGCCCCAAGACATACTACAATTTTAGGTTTTATAAGTGCAAATTGATTTCTAAGATAACCAATGCACGCCCTGGCCTCATCTTCATAGGGAGTTCTATTTTTATCTGGTCTGCACTTGCATATATTGGCTATGTAATAATCATTTTCTCTTGTAATATTTAAAGCTGTTAACCCTTTTGTTAATAACTGCCCTGCTCTTCCAACAAAAGGTCTTCCAAGCCTATCCTCGTCCGCTCCAGGTGCTTCCCCCACAAATAATAATTTTGCTTTTAAATTTCCTTCACCAAATACCATATTTGTTCTCTTATTTCCTAGCTCACACTTATGGCAATCCAAACATTCATTATATAATTCTTTCCAATTAAGCACTTTTTACACATCCTTCAAAAAACATTACAATTTATCTTTAGTATATCATAATTAATGCTTTAAAACAGCTATGCCTATTGGCAAGTAAGCGTTTGATATAAATACATTTTTACTATATAATTGAAATATATATATTGTTGAAATATAGTTTTAGGAGTGACTTCTATGCGCCATAAAAAATTATTATTTTGTATCTTTGCTATTTTTGCAATTGCTATTCTTTCCTCTTGCACTCCAAGAAGTGAAAGTTATTTAAAAAAAGGGGATGATGCTGCAGCAAATAAAAAATATACTGATGCAATTAACTATTATTCAGAAGCTATAAAATTAGATAAGAGAAACGTAAAAGCTCTTATTAATAAAAGTTATACATTATTGTTAATGCAACAATACAATAATGCCATTTCCTGTGCCGAAGAGGCTATAAAAGTAGATTCAAAGTATGGCCAAGCTTATGCTTATAAAGGTCTAGCCCTATATAAACAACAAAATTATATAGATGCGCTTAAATATTTTGAAAAATCAATAACACTAGGGTACAAAAATCCAGAAATTTATAACGAAAAAGGAGTAATCTTAATGTTATACAACAAAACCGATTTAGCTATAACCTCCTTTGATGAAGCCCTTAAGTTAAATTCAAATTTCTCAAGTGCACTGGTCAACAAGGCTTCTTGTCTTGTTTCTCTCGGTAAATATGATGATGCAAATAAATACTTTAATACAGCCTTAAATGTAGATAAGAATAAAATTAAAATTTATAATGAAAAGGGATTATCTCTAAAAAATGCTCAAAAATATGATGAAGCAGTTGATGCTTTTAGCAAAGCACTTTCAATAAATCCTAAAGATCCTGTTTTATATTACAATAAAGGGTTAACCCTATACGCAAAACAAAGTTACACAGAAGCTTTAGAATGCTTTAATAAGGCAATTTCAATAAACTCAAAATACTCTAACGCTTATGATGCTAAAGGACTATGTTTATCTGCTATGGGAAAGGATAATGATGCAATAACAGCGTATAATAAAGCTATAAAAATAGATCCTAATAACAGCTATGCTTATAACGACAAAGCTTGTTCTTTAGTTACTCTAAACAAGCCAAATGATGCCTTAGATTGCTACAACACAGCACTTAAGCTTTCTCCAAGTTCTAAAGATATTTATAAAAATAAAGGCTCTCTTCTACAATTGCTTGGTAAAAACAAAGAAGCACAGGAATGCTTTGCAAAGGCGGGAAACTAAAAAAATTGCAAAGTAAAGATAATAAACTGCTTCAACTACAAACTATTTATGCAACATAATTCATTGAAAATTGGTATTTTGGAACATAAATAGTTTAAGTTTCACTATATAACACTGTTCCTTCAACATTATTACTTCGCTTCCGCGGCAGTGCAAGGAAAAAAATTCCTCCGTGCCTACGGAATTTGTGGTGTGAATTTTTGTAACTAATTAAATTTTAAACAGCTATTAATACAGCTCTTTCTTCATACATATACTATTGTTGTTTCCAATATATGGTCCATAATTTTGTATTTCACTGTATCCAGCATTTTTATATAAGTTGATTGCTTCAAACTGTTTTTTTCCTGTCTCCAATACAGCATGCCTATATCCCTTTTTTCTAGCTAATTCCTCCAGCTCTTTAATTACTAATTTTGATAATCCCTGCCTTCTGCTATCCTTTGCCACAAATATGCGTTTTAGTTCTATGGTATCAGATGCATATTCTTTAAAACCTCCACATGCAGCAGGAAGCTTGTCTTTATAAATAACAATAACATCGTTTATACAATCAACCTTATTATGCTTATCAAATTGCTTTTGCAATTCACCATAACGCCCATTTAAATCATCATCTAGCAATTTTATAAGTTTAAGAAAGTCACTATTCTTGCTATCTGTCCTTATTATTTCCATGTTCATTTTATACGCTCCCTACTCTAATCAAATATTTATATAAATTTTCATTTTCTTCTTCATCGAAAACAGTACCTAATAATTCACCTTTATTTTTCTCTATAATTTTTCTTGAAGCTGTGTTTTCTAGGTTGCAAGTCACTATTGCATCTTTTATTCCTATCTTTTCAGCTTCCTTCAAAGCCAATTTAAGAATTTCTGTGCCATAACCTCTTTTTCTGTAAACTGGAGCTATATCATATCCTATATGACCAGCACATTCTACTTCTTCATGCCTAACTCTCGTTACACCTACTACCTCGTTATTATCAATTAACCAAAAGGTTGAAGTTTTAACAAAACCATCTTTCAAATCTATACCTTTAAGCCAATTATTTAGATACTTTAAATATCCATCAAAATTTTCTAAAGCTTGTTTATACATATTAAAATACTCAGTTTCTCCAGCCTCTTTATATGCAACAACATAATACTCAAAACTTTTTTTATATTTTATATCTGGTTTAGCTAAAAATAAATCTACCATAAACAATACCACTCCTTTTTATATGTAGACAATTTAGAAGGTTAAAATGACTGATACCAAGTTGGTCATAATAAACTGGCATTTGTCACGATGAACTTACTATTAGCAATTTCAACTTTCCAAGTTGCATATCTAAGTATGATGTTTTTAATTATAATATTAATCTAAAATTATACAACACAATTATATAATTTTTATTTTAATATTTTTACAGTTTTCATTTACAGCGTAACAATGTTATGTTATACTCTTTTTAAAAGGAGGCCTAAAAATGGATGAAAATAATTTAATATCAAAAAAAGAATTACTTGACCTCATGAGTATATCTTACGGCCAATTATATAGATGGAAACGCAAAGAACTTATACCTGAGGATTGGTTTATAAAAAAGTCTTCCTTTACAGGGCAAGAAACTTTCTTTCCTAGGGATAAAGTAATCGATAGAATAAAAAAAATTAAAGACCTGAAGGATGATGCTTCATTAGATGATTTAGCTAATCTATTCTCAAATAAAGCTGCTGAGATTAAATTAAATTATGAAAACTTACTTAGTCAAAACATTGTTACGAGTGAAACCTTAAATATATGCAAAGAACTACTGCCAAAAATCCATGAGTTATCCTTTGAAGAAGTTCTTTATATGTATGTATGTGATAAATTTTTGTTATCAGGTAATATATCACTTGACGAAAGTAAGACTCTTTTTAATACTCTTATGAAAAGCTATTTAAACTTTAATGGTAAAGATTTTGACGTGATTTTTATAAGAAAAATGGGAGTAGGCTTTTGCATTTTATGCTCTGCTAAAAATAAATTTTATGTAGAAGACTCTGCAAAAGTTGTTATGAATTTAAATATTGGTAAATGCATTGAGGAATTAAAATTAAAATTGAAATAGATATTTAGGGAGGCTTCGGCCATGGAAAATGAAAGAAGAAATTTAAGTTTACATGATGGTAGTGTTGGTGTAGGCGGATTATATAATGAGGTTAAAATAAATGATAATTCTAAAATTGATGGTGATATTAACTGTATTCTTTTAAAATGTAGTGATGGCTCAACTATTAACGGAAACATAGAAGCGCAAGACGTTTGTATAAACGATGGATCATATGTAGCTGGTAATATATCCTCAAAAGATATAAAAATAAAAGATAGTTCGAGGGTAAATGGTAGAATAAAAACAATTACTGCAAAAATAAATGATAGCTCTAAAGTTTATGGAGATATAAATGCAGAAGACACAATTATAAGAGATGGAACAATTATAGATGGAAATGTAACCTCAAAAACAATACATGCTCATGATGGATCTAAAATTACTGGTAATGTTAAAGGTGAAGAGATAAAAATTAACGACAGCGTTAAAATAGGTAAGGATTGTGAATGTGAAAAATTTACCGGAAGTGATTCTTTTCAAATTGGTGGGCTTCTTAATGCTGAAGAAATTAGCATTACCTTAGATGGAAACTGTTCTATTAAAGAAATCGGCGGCAACAATATTTCTGTACGCATACCTAAAAACTTAAATTCAATGTCCGTATTCGGCATAGGAATAATACGTGCAAATATTGGTATTGGCTATTTAACAGCTGATACTATCGAAGGAGACACAATATATCTTGAAAATACAAATGCTAAAATAGTTAGAGGTAGCAATATAACCATAGGTAATAATTGCAGCATAGGTAGGGTTGAATATAAAGAAAATTTCACTGCAGTTAAAAAAGCTATAGTAATTGAGCAATTAAAAATAGATTAGGAGGATTTTTATAATGGAAAATAAAAGAGTAAATTTAAAATTATCTGGTGCTGGAATTGCCAGCGGAGGTTTTTATAATGAAGTTAAATTAAGCGGTGGATGCCAGATCAATGGAGATATTGATTGCAATTTTATGAAAACCAGCGGTGCTTGCAGCGTTAAAGGAAATATTACATCAAAGCAATTATTAACCTCTGGCAGCTTTAGTTCAACAGGTAATATAGATACTGAAATCTTCAAAAGCAGCGGAGCATCTAAACTAAGCGGAAATTTAAAAGGCGATGAGGTTACTATAAGCGGCGGTGGAAGCACTAGTGGTGATATAAAAGTTTCTAAGCTTAATATATCAGGAGGATTTAGTTCAGGTGGTAAAATTATTGGAGGAGAAATAAATCTAACTGGGGG
The DNA here is from genome assembly GCF_045310695.1 of Clostridium neuense. Taxonomy (NCBI): domain Bacteria; kingdom Bacillati; phylum Bacillota; class Clostridia; order Eubacteriales; family Clostridiaceae; genus Clostridium; species Clostridium neuense. The sequence goes on along the minus strand of NZ_JBJIAA010000003.1, from coordinate 110,807 downwards.
CATTAAAATAGAAAAGGACTGCGAATGTGATAAATTTTCCTCTAAAGGCAGCTTCAACATTGGTGGCACTTTAAATGCAGATGAGATAAATATAACTATATACGATTACTGCACTGCATGTGAAATCGTAGGACAAAATATAGACATTAGATATTCTTCAGACATTTCATCTTCGATATTGCACATTATTAAGGGCATGCTTTCAAGTTCATCCAGCGGCCTTACAGTTGAGACCATTGAAGGCGATAATATCTATCTTGAACATACCAACGCCAAAATAGTTCGTGGAAATAAAATAACCATTGGCGACAGCTGCAACATTGAAAAAGTCGAATATAAAGATAGTTTAGACGTAACTGGTAATTCTGAAATTAGGGAAAAAAATAAACTTTAATATGCTCTATCCTCTAAATTTTAATATGCATATTAAATTGTACTTAGTAAAAAATACATTCATAAGTACAGAATTTATATGTAATTTGGAGGTAGCAAAAATGAAAAAAGCAATTAAAATACTATCAATCATTGCATTTCTCCTTGTTATAGTGTGTTTTTTCATTATTAAAAATTTAACAGAAACCGGCCATGGAAGGCTTAATACGTATGTGGCATTAAATCTGGAGTTAAACAAGTTAATCAATCCCAGGCCAGGCAATTATAACTCAATAAAAGAAACCAGAAAATACTTAGACCGTCAGTCAAATAAATCAAATACAACTATACCGTTTTCCAATATCAAAAATACTGTTATAAGTATAAATTCCCACAAAATTCCCGTTCGCATATATACGCCTGAAGCTAAAGATAAGCTTCCTATAATTATTTATTCTCATGGAGGCTTCTGGATTTCAGGAAGTGTTGACACCCATGACAGTGTTTGTAGAAAACTATCAAATAAAACAAAAGCAATAGTTATATCAGTGAATTACCGCCTTGCTCCTGAGAATCCTTTTCCTGCTGCTGTTAATGATGTATACTCTGTCCTTCAGTGGACTTATGAAAATGCCGGGAATATAAATGGAGACAAAAAACATATTGCTATTTCAGGAGACAGTTCTGGTGGAAATCTTTCTGCTGCAGTTTCTTTAATGTCAAGAGATAAAAATGGTCCATCTATAACTTGTGAAGTGCTAATATATCCATCTACAAATATTTATAAGTTAAACAGTAAATCCTGGTCATATTTTTCTAAAAGCATTAACCTTTCAACTAAAGATATGCAAAGATATATATCATTGTATGTACCAAAAAAGGAAGAAAGAAAAACTCCTTATGCTTCTCCACTTTTAGCTAAAAATCTGAGTAAGTTACCAGATACTCTTATCATCGCAGCCGAAATTGACCCTCTACGTGATGAGGACATTGCTTATGGAAATAAGTTAAAAAGCTCAGGTATTAAAGTAAAGCTTAATGAGTATAAAGGCGTTCCTCATGGATTTATCACAATGAGTAAACTTACAAACAAATCAAATGAAGCCTTAGATGATATTTCTTCTTATATTATAAACGAATTTGAAAACTCTAAATAATAATCTTATTAAAATAAAAAAATAATAACATTAGCTTAGTACCATCACGGCTAATGTTATTATTCCTATACTAACAGTTTATTGCATACCCTTTTTTGATCTTGATTTTGCGTTTAATTCCTTTGTTTCTTGTAAATCGCTAGCTGAAGAAGAAGCTGAACTTGTCATTCCAGAACCACTTACTCCACTGCTAAATGAGCTACCCATTGCAGATTTTTTATTTAATTCTCTTGCTTCTTGTAAATCAGCATTAGAAGAACTTGAACTTGTTGATCCTACTGAACTACTCATTCCACTACTAGCTGAACCTGCTTTTTGTGCTGATTGCTTATTTAATTCTCTTGCTTCCTGTAAATCACTCTTATTTTTATCCATAGTTTATCTACTCCTTTTTAGTAAAATTATAATTGAAGCTAATAAGTTATAAATATTTATAGCTTGTTAACTTCAATATTATGATACCCATCTATTATTTTTATATTCGTACAAGAAAAAATTACCCATCATACAAAAAAAGACCAAAAATAAAATTATATTTTTAGCCTTTTTTCAAGATATTATCCTCATTTTCATAATTAATTCTCTTACTTGCTTCTTCTTTATACTTACTTCCAAGTTCCCATTCTATTGTTTTTTTAAGTCCTTCATCAAAGGAAATTTTCTCACTATAATCAAAATTTTTTCGTATTTTTGAAGTATCCATAATCCAATTTTGCTCTGTATTAAATTCAGAATGATCTAAAATCCTTCCACTTGGTACCTTTATAATTTTGCCATTCCAATTCATAACTCTAGCAATTTCTTCAATCCACTTTAACTCTGACCTTGAAGCTTCCTCTGCAACATTAAATATCTGATTTTCTGCTTTATTATCTTCAATAGCCATTACAATAGCTTCAGCAGCATTCTCTACATAACATTTTGATTGCACCCATTCTGCCAATCCCTCGTCAATTAGAATATATGGTCTGTTGTCCACCATTGGTTTTATATATTCGAACATCCTCATTTGATAATCACGAGGTCCATATACCGCTGAAAGCCTTAAAATACACCAAGCCAAATTTGTACAATTTTTTGTGATTACTTTTTCAACAAATATTTTTTCGTACTTATCTGCTGCTTTTCCCATATTAAAGCTTTTTAGTGGAAAATATATAGTTCTAAGCTCATCCCCTTCTTTTATTGGAACAGGCTGAATATTTCCTTTCTTTATTCCAATTATATTTTCATATGCTCTGTAGACATCACCGCTGCTTATTACAACAACTTTTTTACAATTTATTTTATTACATAAAGCTATAAGTCTATTTGCATGTTCTTCTGTTTTTGCAATCATGTCTAAAACAATATCCGGACTAAATTTTCTTATTTCAGTAATTTTTTCTTGAACCTTTTCGAAATCACCATAAATATGCTTAGCATTTATTAAAGCATCATTATTTAATTTCTTTCTATGAAATAAAGCAAGTTCATGACCTTTACTTAATAAAAGTTCAACTACAAAAGTACCTATAAATCTTGTACCACCAATTATTAATACTTTCATTAACGTCACCAGACTTTAAAATTCATTCAAAATAACTTTCTTAATTCAACAACTCTTAACCTTCAATCTCTAACTATAAATTTCCCACTTTAAACTGTCAACTATTTATGCTGCCATAAGCATAGAAGCATTGTTTTTTCTAAATATATTTATCTTTTTATATAAATTTATAGCTTTATTAGATCTTCTATATTCATATGGCGTAATTCCATACATTCTCTTAAAAGCTCTTGCAAAAGATTCACCACAACTGAATTGATATTTCACAGCAATATCAAGTATATTAAGTTCAGTATTCTTTAAATCATAAGCAGCCTTAGAAAGCCTTCTTTTTCTAACATAGCCCATTACAGTTTCTCCCGTAATCTTATGAAAAAGTCTATGAAAATAAAATTCCGATAAATGACTTTTTTTAGCTATATCCTTTAATTTTATATCATCATCCAAATTTTCTTCAATTGAATCAATAGCCTTTTGAACTTCAATACTATAATCCAAAATATAGCCTCCTTACTTATTAATTAAAATGTCATCTATTAGCCCATATTTCTTAGCTTCATCTGCATCCATAAAGTAATCTCTCTCTACATCTTTTTGGATTTTTTCTAGGGGCTGACCTGTTTTTTCACTGTATATTCTATTCATCTTATCTTTAATTTTCAAAAGCCAATCTGTGTGTATTTTTATGTCCGTAGCTTGTCCTTGCATTCCTCCACTTACTAGTGGCTGATGTATTAAAATTTCGCTGTTAGGAAGTGCAAAGCGTTTTCCTTTAGTTCCAGCTGTAAGTAAAAAAGAAGCCATACTAGCAGCAAGTCCTGCACATATTGTACTAACATCACATTTTATATAATTCATGGTATCATAAATCGCAAGTCCTGCTGTTATAGAACCTCCTGGACTATTTATATAAAAATTAATATCCTTTTCTGGATCATCCGCTTCTAAAAATAACAATTGAGCAACAATTAAACTTGCAGCCTCATCATTTACTTCTCCACTTAAAACTATTATTCTATCCTTTAATAGCCTTGAAAAAATATCATAGGAACGTTCTCCTCTATTGGTTTGTTCTATTACCATTGGTACTAAACTCATTGTATCACCCCTTAAAATTTATAGACAACTTCAACATATATATTTAATATAAGTATACACAAATCTAATTATAGATGTCTGACATTTCTTGCTCAATTTTATAACTATTTATTTAATATCCCATATAATATAATTTTAAATGCCTCATCAATAGCTTCAGTTGTTTTAAGCTTGTTTCCAATTAAAAAATCATAATCAACAAACGTATCACTAATTTTTTCAAGCATCTTGGAAAGTACTGAAAGATTAACCTCAGAATTTATTTTACCCTCTAAAGCCGCTTCCTCTAATAGCTTTTTTATAACATTTAATTTATATTTCTTTAATTTCTCAATTTCATTCCACTCTTCTGGATAAAATAGCTTTGCTTCATTTAAAAGCTTAATTGGCAGCTTGTATTTGTGGTTTGAATAAACAATCTGATGAATTTTCTCTAAGAATTCGCTGTTACTTCTCAATGTTTTTTCAACACTTTCTTTATCCGATGAAATAATAGCTTCAAAGTATTGTAAAATCATGTCATCCTTACTTTTAAAATATTTATAAATAGTCTTTTTGCTAATCTTAAGTTCCGCAGCAATTTCGTCAACTGTAAATTTTTTAAGCCCATATGAATTTATTTTTTCAGCTGCCACATCTAAAATTCTTTCCTTCATACTTTCACTTCCACTTCTTTTTCCTTAGGCATCTGAAAGAAAATAATAATTCCATGTTGCGAGATAATTTTGTGTAATACAAGGAAACTGGTTTCGTTAATACTAAGCAGTCTTAGCGGGTTCAGTTGACGAAATATTACGCGAAATTAGCCGCTAAATGGACTTATTACTTTTTTGAAGATGCCCTATTTAAAGATACCACTAACAATCCTAAAATGCCAACACCTATAACTATTATCCATGTAAGGTCTTGCGAAATTGAAAAAAACATTCCACAAACCACTGGTCCAACAAAATTACCTATATATTGAAATGAATTAAAAATTCCATTTGCAGTTCCCCTATAGCTATTTTCAACAGAATTATTAACATCAGTAGCTAAAATAGTTGCCAGTGTCACATATGCACTCAAGTATAATGTAGTTCCAATTAACAAAAAAATATATGAGTTATTTTTAAAATAAAAACATATACTTACAACTGCTGTAAGAAAGGCAGCTATAATTACTTCTCTATTATAACCCTTTTCTACAAAACCAACTGCTATTTTCATTACTATAACCGCAACAAATATTGCTGGCAAAAAAACTTTCCAGGTACCCTTTTCTCCAGTCACATTATTAAGATATACAGGCACTAAATAAAAAACTGACATCATCATAAAATTATTAATAAATGCTGCAATATTATTTATTATAAAAGATTTGTTTCTAAATAATATTTTTAAACTTTCAGATGTCGTAACGTTAGCATTACTAATATTAATTTTTCTGTTATCCTTTAAAAAGAAAATTATATAAATTCCATTAATCAAAAGCAATATTGCGCAAATTAAAAACATCATATTAACGGACATAAATTCATGTAATAAAGGTCCAAGTGCAAATGCTAACGCTGCCGCTGCTGAAACAAAAGTACCAAGAATGCTCAAAGCCTTTGTTCTTTTTTCCTTATTAACTACCTCTGAAGCCCAAGAATAACCAACTCCTATTATAGCTCCACTTCCTTGAAGTGCTCTAGCAAAAATAAGCACATAAATATTTCTTGCTAAAAATGCTATAAATAAGCCAATTATAACCTCACAAAGCCCAATAATCATCATAATTTTATTTCCAAATTTATCACTAAGCATTCCAAAGGGAAATTGAAAAATTGCTTGAGTAAGTCCAAAAATTCCAAGTGCTATACCAGCAAGCATTGGAGTATAAAAACTAAGCGTTTTGCTATAAGTTGATATAAAAGGAGCTACCATTGTCATTGCCATCTGCCTAATCCCCAAAACTAAGCTAATCATTAAAACTGGAAGCATTCCATTTTTTAATATTTTATCTTTTTTCAAAATCATCACCTCATTTGTACTTTAGAAACTATTTTTGTTTTTTAAGTTTCCAGTTAAGATAATAGTAGTGCCTTTCAATAATTTTGTCAATAAAAATAATGAACTATAAAAATTCACACCAAAAATTCCGTAGGTACGGAGGAATTTTTTCCTTGTACTGCCGTGGGAGCGAAGTAACAATGCTGAAGGAACAGTTTAAAAAAATTCTAATAAATCTTAATAAAAAAATCCTAAAATCCTTAGATATTTCAATTGTTTGAGCCAAAGGCGAGTTATTGAAACATATTAAGCTTTTATGATATTCCTACAAAGATTCCCGCCTAAAATTCCGTAGGCACGGAGGAATTTTTTCCTTGTACTGCCGTGGGAGCGGAGTAACAATGCTGAAGGAACAGTTTAAAAAAATTCTAATAAATCTTAATAAAAAAATCCTAAAATTCTTAGATGTTTCAATCTGTTTGAGCCAAAGGCGAGTTATTGAAACATCTTAGAATTTTGGGATTTTTTTATTCTAGATTTATAGAATTTTTTTAATGTGACGAAGCATTGTTACTCCGCTCTGTATACTACTTTTCCATTAATAATAGTGTATTTAGTTTCTGTAAATACTTCCATTGGATTTCCCGTAAAAATAGCTATGTCAGCATCCTTGCCTGGCTCTAAACTTCCAACTCTATCTGAAACATTGCAAATTTCTGCCGCATTTATAGTTATAGCCTTGTAAGCTTCTTCAATTCCAAGACCATTCTTTGCTGCAAAACCAGCGCATATTGGAAGGTAACCAATTGGTACCACTGGATGATCTGTTATTATAGCCACCTTAATTCCTGCTTTTGCAAGTATTCCCGGTGTTTTAAAAGTTTTATTCTTAACCTCTATTTTTGATCTTGCAGTAAGAGTTGGTCCAATAAGTGCAGGAAAACCTGTCTCTTTTATTTTTTCAGTTATAAACTGTCCTTCACTGCAGTGATCAAGTGTCATTTTAACGTTAAATTCTTTTGCTATTCTTATAGCTGTTAAAATATCATCTGCTCTATGTGCATGAGCCTTTAAAGGTATCTTTCTTTCAAGCACAGGAATGAGTGCCTCTAATTTAAAATCCTCTTCAAACAACTCTCCATCTTTTAGTGCTTTTTCTTTTTTAGCCTTGTAGAATTTAGCTTTTGTTAAAGCTTCTCTTAAAAGTGCAGCTGTTGCCATTCTTGTTGATGGCATTTTCCCTTTTGAATTGTACACTCTCTTTGGATTTTCTCCAAAAGCAATTTTCATTGCAGCAGGTTCCTTAACAACCATATCATCAATACATTTTCCACTGGTTTTCATAAATACAAATTGTCCACCAATTACATTTGCACTTCCAGGTCCTGTCATAACTCCTGTAACTCCTGCTTTTACAGCATCCTCAAAAGCAGTGTCCATTGGATTTACTGCATCAAGTGCTCTAAGCTGTGGAGTAACTGGATCTGTCATTTCATTGCAGTCCTCTCCTTCAAACCCCTTGTCCTCTTCACTAATTCCAATATGACAATGAGCTTCAATGATACCAGGCATTACGGTGCAGCCATCAGCATCTATTACCTCCATATCAGAAGTCTCTTCGATTTTTTCAGCTACTTGTACTATTTTGCCATCTTTTACAAGTACACATCCTTTTTCATAGTCCTTACCTGTCATTGTAAGTACTTTACCATTTTTTATAAGCAACATATGTATCAACTCCAATTTAAAATTTCAAGGTGTTTTATCCTTATGTATATTATTCTATACTTTTAATTTAACTGCTGCTTTAAGCTTATTAATGCATTTTTCCCTATTAATATATAACTCTTCAGCTTTTTCTAAAGAAATCTCCCTAAATCTAAAATATTCTCCTGGTTTTCCTTGAGCCACCTTATATATATCTATATCTATAACCTTAGCAATCTTTGGATACCCACCTGTAGTTTGCCTGTCTGCAAGCAAAATAATTGGTTTTCCATCTGGAGGCACTTGAATTGTACCAAAAGAAACCGGTTCTGAAATCATCTCAAATTTTCTTTTTAATTTCAAGCTCTCTCCATCAAGCCTGTACCCCATTCTATCTGATTGCATGTTAATTTGAAATTTATTATAGAAAAAACTCTTCTGGCTTTCAACCGTAAATTCATCAAATTGCCTTTCACGAATAACCCTTATAAAATGGCTGTAGCGATAATTTTCCTTTTTTAAATACCAATTTGAATATGTAAATGATGAACTTAAATTTTCCTTATACAAGGAACTTATTATTCTTTTCGATAATTCACTATACGGATTAAGTTTAATTACATCATCTTCCTTTAATGTTCTACCTTCAAACCCTCCAATTCCTGCTCTCATATATGTACTTTTACTGTGCATAACTTCTCTAACATCATATCCACCTGCTACCGCTAAATATGCACGACAGCCGGATTTGCAATTTCCAAACTTCAGAATACTTTTTTTATGAATATAAACAGGTCTATACATTGGTACTTCTTTACCATCAATTGTAGGCGATAAATTTCCACCTGTTATAGAAATGAGAGTTCCTCCTTCAATAATTATAGAAGGTCCAAGAAGTGTGATTTCAATTGCTGCTTCACTTTCCTTATTTCCAACTAAAATATTTGCAATTCTCAGGGCATATGTATCCATAGCACCGCTAACTATAATTCCATGCTTTTGATATCCTTTTCTACCTAAATCCTGAATACTAGTAAGTAGTCCCGGCTTTAAAATCTTTAAACTCAAACCTCTGCCTCCTTATATGCTTCATACTCTTCATAGGAAATCGGAATAAATTTAACTACATCTCCTGCTCTAAGAAGACTAGGAGGATCATCTTCAGGTCTAAAAAGTTCTATAGGTGTACTTCCAATAAGCTGCCATCCACCCGGTGTACTTATTGGATAAATTCCCGTTTGCATACCAGCAATGCCAACAGATCCTTTAGGTATAGATGTACGCGGTGACTTTTTTCTCGGGGTAGATATTTTTTGTGACATGCCACCCAAATATGGAAAGCCAGGTGCAAAACCTATCATATACACTAAATATTCAACATTCGAATGAAGCTTAATTACCTCATCCACAGAAATTTTGTTGTAAGAAGCTACATACTCCAAATCTGGTCCAAATTCTCCTCCATAGCAAACTGGTATTTCTATAATTCTATACTTCTCTCTTGTTGCAGTAACCACATTATTTAAAATTTCGCTTATCTTGTTTTGCATTATTTTATACGCAAAGCTTTCTATATCTCCATATGCTTTTTTAACTCTTATAGGATCATAAACAATTGTAACACTTGTAAATGCAGGTATATACTCAAGCGTCCCTTTAATTGGATTTTTATCAAGATAATCTGTAAAAGATTTTACTCTCATATGTATTTCTTTATTAATCTCACTTCCAAACTGAACTAGAACTGAAGTTTCACTAATAGAAAATATTTCTGCAGTTATTTTATCTTTACTCATATCTTAACCTCGCTGCAATTAGAATTCCTGCTTCTTTTAAATAACTGTTTATCTTACTGGCAAATTCAAGAGCACTTAAACTATCACCATGAATGCATACAGTATCTGCCTTTATATTTATTTCCTCACCCTGCTGACACATAACCCTTTTATTCTTAATCATATTCTCAACTCTTAATACCGCTTCATTTTGATCTGTTATCATAGCATCACTTTGCTTTCTTGGAGTAAGTGTTCCATCCATTTGATAAGTCCTATCTGCAAATACTTCGCTGGCGGTTTTAATGCCAATTTTCTCTCCAGCTTTTATCATTTCACTTCCAGAAAGTCCATATAAAATGAGTTCCGAATCAACCTTATATACAGCTTCCGCAACTGCCTCCGCCAAAGCTTTGTCCTTTGCAGCCATATTATACAGTGCACCGTGAGGTTTTACATGGTGCATTGTTCCTCCTTCTGCTTTGACAAATCCATATAAAGCCCCTATTTGGTATACCATTATGTCATAAGCTTCTTTAGGTGTAACAGACATGTTTCGTCTTCCAAAACCAATTAGATCTTGAAACCCCGGATGTGCCCCAATTGCTACTTTATTTAAAAGTGCTAATTCAACGGTTTTATGCATTACAGAAGGATCTCCTGCATGAAAACCACAGGCTATATTAACAGATGTAACATATTTTAATATTTTATCATCTTGTCCTATTTTATATACTCCAAAGCTTTCTCCCAAATCACTATTTAAATCAACGCTATACATTTAAATTCACCTTCAATACTCAATATATAAAGTCATTATACTTTTGACAAAATATTACGTCAATTATATTTGTAACATTAATCCTCTTTAGACAATTGTTTTATTTTACTAAACATAAAGTAAAAAAACTTTTTATTTATCCTCTCAAGAATTTCTTCTGGCAACTTTCCTAGTATTTCCTCTGATATTTCACACAATAAAACTACACCTTCAGGCAAATAGGTGGGTCCTAATAAGTCAACAGCATTTTTATATTTTTCATACATACTGCTATCCATCTTTTTATAAAGCCTTTTTAATCCGAGCCTTGCATTGTCCTTATCATAAATATATCTTAATATTATTGACAAATAACCGCTAATATGGCTTCCAAGTCTTGAAGCCCATATCAAATCATTTCTCATATAAGCAGCCTCAAATTCCAATAACATAAACGTTATCTCATCAAAATATTTTGCTATTTCTTCATTATTTAATAGGAATTTCTCATTTTTATAATTCTTAAGTAACTCTGCCGGGTCATAAAGAACCTTTACTTCATCTGTACAATGAAGACTTTCCTTTGTAACAGTATATAAGTCAAAATGAAGTCCATCCTCAAAGACTGCTACAATTTGAGGTGCTACAAAATTTTCTTCTGAATAATAAATTAATGGCTTATAGCTTTTCAAATACAGTATTCTTTTACTTAAAAATTCTTCCCTTCTCTCTTTATCTACCATGCAGTAAAAATCTACATCTGAGTATTCATCGCACTCCCCTCGTGCAATAGACCCCTTTAAAAATACTGCCTTTACTAGCTTGTCTTTCATGACTTCAGAATAAACTTTTTTAACAGCTTCTTCTTGTCTCATAGCATTTCACCTCCGAAAGCAAAATTATATATTGTATCAGCGTACCACTATAAGACTAATGCGTCAATTATTTTCCGTAGGCACGGAGGAAAATATTCCTTAAACTCTGTTTAGAAGAAATAATAGCATTGAAAGAATGATTTAAATAAAAGCCAATAAATCTTAGTGTCTAAATCTTAAAGTTCTTAGAATTTTAAGATTTAGACTCTTAGATTTATGGCTTTTATTTAACATTCTCAAATACTATTACTTCTTCAGTTTTTGGTTCGTATACTTCATCAACTGCCCTAATTACAAATATGGAAGTAACCAAAGTATTCAATATCACAACCACAAGTAAAATATAATTATACTTAAACCTATCAAGCAAAACTCCATATATTATAGAACCTAAAGGAATTGCACCTTGACAAAATATTCCGAGAAGTGAAAAAAACCTTGAACGCATATCATTTGGAACCATTTTTTGAAGATTAGTTTGGAGTGGTGTATTAACACAGGCGTTAAAAGCTCCTATGAATAAACATATGACTGAAAGGACTGCAAATAATATCCAGGAAGGTCCTCCAAATAGCTTTACTTGCATCGGGAAAACAGTTATTGCTAAGACAAAAAACATTATTGCTTCTATAAACAAGCCTAAGTTGATTATAAGCTTTGTTTTTAAGTTTTTAGAAAATATCCCCAAAACTATATTTCCAACTAATACACCAAAAGTAAAAGTGGCCATCATATAACCATACTGCTGTGACGTAAATCCAATGCCTTTTTTAATTACATATGGCATAACTATATCCATGAATGGTGCTACAAGTAAATTTGATATCATGCAAAAGACAGCTAGCTGCATTAAACCCTTGTCTTTTTTCATAAAACTTAATACTTCTCCATTTTCATGAAAGAATGCCTTTATTGTCATTTTTTCATTATTATTATTTCTACAAACATATATCATCAAGGCAGACATTATTCCCGATAAAATAAACGAAATGCCATTTATAAAAAATACAGTTTTTATTCCAAATAATCCATAAATAATACCTCCAAGTGCAGGTCCTATTATCATAGAAATCGCATCAAGGCCACCTCTTGCAGACATTGCTCTCATAAGTTCATCTTCATCAAGTAATTCTGCTATAATCGCACTTGAAGATGAATTAAATATGCTGTCCATAATTGATATTAAAATTTGAACTCCAAATAAAATATAAATATTAAGACTTCCACCAAAGGCTAAAAAGCCAAGCATACATACTAGTATTCCTCTTCCAAAATCGGTAGCAACCATTATTTTTCTTCTGTCTTTTCTGTCTCCTAATATGCCTGCAAAAGGGGAGGTTATAAGATTAGGGACTAAATTAAGTGCTGAAAACACCCCCATAAGCACGCCAGAATGTGTTAAATCAAGTATAAAAAGAGGAATTGCTATCTGCTGAATCCCCGTTCCTATAAAGGATATAAATCTTCCCATTAAATACAATATAAAATTTCTTTTATCCTTCATACACTATCTCCTTAAATTATTACTGTAACTTCCGTTCCATCCTTTGCCTTAACTTCTACAAGCTTTAATCCTTTATACTCTCTCAAATCGCTAATGCATTTTCTTAGAGCATTATAATCAAGCATATTTACATATTTTCTATCTTTTTCTGGTATGTGCCTTTGTACAAGTGAACTTTGCATGATTGATATTCCTAAATTAGCAATACAAAGTGGAACAGGAATAAAAAATTTTCTTCCTTTTGCTTTAACATATACGCGCATCTGTGTCACTCCTATTCAATTGTAACTTCTACAATATCTCCATTAGCGGCTTTTACATCTACTATTTTCCCTGAAATTCCATTATCAATAGCATCAGCTATAAGATTTAAATCAACATTTTCCATTCCTTTAGCATAGGTATCTAGCGGAATCTTACCAACAGCTTTTAACGTAGTTTTTATAAATTTAACAGGCAAATTTACGTTTACTACATCACCATCATGTGAATTGACTCTTACCTTAAGCATTTTATTCATTATGTCATCATCTTCAACCAATTGAACACTTGTATTTGTGCTTTTATTACCAATAGCCTCTATAAGCTCCTGTGCTTTATCTGCAGTTATTTTTCCATCCTCAACCATTTTCAAAATTTTTGATATTTCTTCATTCATATTAAAAACCTCCAATTTATTATTCATTTAACATTTTAATTGCTTCATCAGGAGATATTTCTCCCTTATCTAGCATATCTATAACTTTCTTTTTATCAACATTTGAGGCAGCCTGTTGAACATTATATCCAAGAGCAGTTAAAACATCGTCAAGCTTTGCTCTAACCGTTGGATACGATATTCCCAGTTCCTTTTCAACATCCTTTATATTGCCTCTATTTTTGAGAAAAGTACCAACAAAGTTTAGTTGATCACTAGTTAGATATTCAAATCTAGTTGATAGTTCAAATTTATTTTCAATTACAGTATTACATTTGCTGCATTCAAGTTTTGTTATATGAAGCTTTCCGCCGCACACTGGGCATTTATTTAAAATTTTATATGCCAAGCTACCACTTCCTTCCTATGAATATAATATAACATTATCATTTAATATTTTCAAGTATTATATTAAAAATATTTATTAAAATTATTTTTTGTATTAATAAAGTTAATTTATATATTAACTTTATTAATACAATACTTAATTTTATTAATTAGAATATAAAAAAGACTGCTAAAGTATCAACTTTTAGCAGTCTTTCTAATTTATAAATTTAATCCGTTCCTCTAACTTACCTTTAACGATAAATATTCTCTCTACTTTTTAACTTCAGTATTTTAAACTTAATTACCCAATATTCTTCTTAAATAATTGCATATTTCCTCATTGAAGCATTCTTCATTTAGATTACACTATGTATAAACTTTATTTATGGTGTTTTATTTAAGCACATTGTTTTCAAGCTTTTCATAATCTCTTCTTTATTTTTTCCTATTCCAGCTTCTACTGCTGCCGTAAGTGAACCTTCTACAAGTGCTGTATCAACAATCTCAACATTATTCTTTTTACATTCATCAATGCAATCAACTGCCATTTCCGCACTTATGTATGCACTACCCATATCAAATATTATTATAACACCATCATCTGAATAGACCTCATTTATCGCGTCAATAATTCTTTTTACATCTGTTCCAAACCTACCATCCTCCGTACCACCTGCTACTGCTATCTTGGCATTAGAAGCAATTTTCTTTGATAACTCTTTTATATCAATCGCAAGATTAAAACTGTGAGAAACTATTACTATTCCTACCACAACAATCACACTCCTAATTTTTTCCTAACCAATTCCTTTTATATATGTATTTTTCAAACTACTACATACTTTAAATCACTGTTTTAACAATTATGTACATGTTAATTATATCATCATATGTAATAAAATTCATGACATTTTAATATTATTATGAAATTAGGTAAAATGCTAGGAAAATATCCTTAAAATAATTTCCCAGCATCAAGTTTTTATTAAAAGTAAGAAAAACAAGTTAAATTCTTACTCTTTTATTAGCTGTGTATTCATCAAATAAACATAAAAAAATATATTTAACTTCTTCATTAATTAAGCTTCAAAAATCCTCTTTGATTCATCACAGGTTATCCTATATTCTTTTCCTTCTAATTTCGTTATCAGCACAACTTTCCCTTTCCACAAATCAACTATATACTTAAGTGTAGATTCGGCATAATTTAGATTTAATTCTCTTCCATCATAAACATGTTCTAAAGTAAGTGTATTATCCTTAGTTGACATATCTATTACACGTATAAGCGGTATATTATTCATACCACAAGAATTACAAATTGAATTTCTTATATTTATCCATCCTTTTTCATCAGCAACATCATCAATAGTATATTCCCCATTTTTATTTGAATATTGAAACAAATTTAGTTCTTCACATATTTCTCTTGTAAGGTATCTTCTTATAAATGACTCATCTCTTTCAATTTTTCTAACTTCAAAGATTTTTTCTCTTCCATATCTTTTTTCAATATCCTTTAAAAGCATGAAGCCAAGATAATATGGATTTAATGAGCCAAAAAGTGGTGCGATTACATCATTGTGTCTTTTTATAAATTCAAGATGAAGTCCTTCTGGTAGATTCAGCTCATTTAGTATAGTATAATGCCAAAAACTTGCCCACCCTTCATTCATTATCTTAGTTTCTATTTGTGGTATGAAGTAAAAGGTTTCTTTTCTAACAATTTCTATTACGTTTCTTTCCCATTCTTCAAGCCGAGCATGGTTTTGAATAAAATAAACAAGATCATCCTCTGGTTCAAGAGGAATCTTATTTAAATTTGGTTCTTTTCTTTCTTTTATAGGTTCATATGGATCCCTATTATCTATTTCTTTATTAAAATCATTTATAATATTCTTTTTTATCTGGCTATCTGACAGCCTTTTAATACCTACTACTCTTGAAGTTTGATATCTTATTGCATGAGCTGCATCCAAGATATGTTCTACTTTAGCATTTCCTATGGATGGATCTTTTATATATCCTCGTATTATATCAGCATCATTCTTAAACATTTGTAAGGTATAGCTGGCATCAGTTCCCAATGTAAAAAGTCTATTATTCTTAAAAAAATCATTATGGCCGTAAACATGCGCCATAGTTAATATCTGAAGTAAAAAGGTATTTTCTTTCATTAAATATGCAAGACATGGATTCGAATTTATTACCATTTCATAAGGAAGTCCAACAAGATCGTAATTATACAAGGTCTTTTGTTTTTCATATGCCTTTCCAAAACTCCAATGTGGATATCTAGATGGCATACCTGTATAAGTTTCATAGGAAAGCATATCATTATAACTTACAATCTCAAACTCTTGTTCATAATAATCAAGTCCTTCTTCTTTTACTTTTTCTTCAATCTTTTCATTCCACTTCTCTAGATCCTTTAAAGTATAATTTTCTATGACTCTCCCTCCTTCAAATCCTTTATTAACATTGCTTTTAATACCGGCCATAAATCTTCTTTGTTCTTTATTGTTGCAGATATAAAATTTTTTCTATTCATATTAGAATCAATCTTATACTTCATAGTCCCAGAATAAGTATATGGCAAAATTTCAGCATAACCCACCATATTACATACAGTACAAAGATCATTGAAAGCTTTTAATGCCCTCTCATCATCTTCTGTGAAGTTATCGCCGTCACTTACATAAAAGCCATATATATTCCAAATATCTGGGTTATACCTTTCTTCTATTATTTCCAGTGCCTTATTTATTCCACTTGATATATAGGTTCCTCCAGACTCTACCTTATGGAAAAAGTCATTTTCATTTACTTCATGCCCAACTGTAGAGTGAGATATAAAAGTTATTTCAACACTAACATACTTAAGCCTTATAAATCTAGATAATATAAAAAAGAAGGAACGGGCAAGATATTTTTTTGTAGTATCCATTGAGCCTGAACAATCCATGATACACATTATAGCCGCATTACATTCTTTTTTAGGTTTTTCTTTTATTTTATGATATCTTAAATCTTCCTCTCTAAATGGAAACCTATCATTCCCTTTATCCTCCTTAAGGTCTGCTTCACGTATAGCCCTTTTTCTCCCTTGTTCTCTTTTTAACTTTTCAATTACAGTTTTCTTTTTTGCAAGTCTTGGTCTTATGCCATACTTCTGGTAGCCAGACATCCTCTTAGAACTTTCAGTTATTATTTCAGAATACTTTTTCTTGTCTAGATTAGGTAAATTAAGATCTTCAATCAAATAGTTTATTACATCTTCTATAGTAACTTCTGTTTCGTATATGTCCTCCCCCTCTTCATTGCCTGCTCCTTTTTTCCCTTTACCTGCTTTTACTTTTTCTTTTCCAAGACTATCTCCTCTTTTTTCGCTTCCATCTCCGCTTCCTACTCCTGGCGAATTTTTTCCATATATGAATTCATATTCTTTAAGTCCTCTTATTGGTATTTTAATTTTCTTGTTTGCTCCCTGACCAACAATACTTTCTTCTGATAAAATATCAGCTAAATTTTCCTTTATAGCCTTCTCAACAAGTTCCCTATGCCTTCTTCTATCTCCTATAGTCCTATCATGATCCGTTGGATTAACATTGTAATCTCTAAATATAGCCATACTATCAATCCTTCCACAAGTTGTTGGCTGCATATTTCAAAATTACATCACAGCAATAATCACAATATCCATTTCTCTTCATTTCCTCAACCATTGAATTATATTTTTCATTCTGCTCTTTATCTCTAACTCTGGATTTAGTTATAATTCTTGAAAGTTCCTTTACAGATGCTGTAAGTTTCTTTTCTATTGCTTCCTTAAGAGGCTCATATGCATCATAAGCTATACTGCCGCCATTTCTTACAACATAGAACATGTAAGAGGTTACATCCATTCTAAAGCCTTTTGCAGAGCTTTCCGAGATTCCAATTTGTTCCTCTATGGAACGCATGAATTTTTCGTCTGGATTAAGTTCTTCACCTGTAGATTTATCCTTTATTTTATTTTTATTTACAAAGGCTTCTGCATTATCAAGATAATTATTAAACAAGGTTTCCGCTTGTTCTCTATAGCTTTCTATAAATGCTTTTGTTATCTCTTTTTCAAGTATTTTATTGTATTCTTTTCTTATTATATTTTGAACAAAGCCAAGATATTTCTTTCTCTCCTCCTCTGCTATGTCAAGCTCCTTTACTGATTTTATAATGCTTTCCATTATACTAAGTGGATTGATACAGTCGTATTCAGAACTTGATAGTGCATTGTCTATTGCTTTCACTATAAATCTTGTTGAGATTCCATTCATACCTTCCATTATTCCAGCTTCTTCTCTAAGCTCATTTATATCGACTTTCTTAGTTGTACCATTTTCTACTATATCCTCACCATTGTATATTTTAAGTTTTGTTATGAGATCAACCTTAGAAGAAGGTTTAAGTCTTGAAAGTATTGCAAACATAGCTGCTGTACTCAAGGTGTGAGGAGCTATGTGAGCTTTAAAATTACTCTTTTTAAGAATTTTTTCATAAATTTTTATTTCTTCGCTAAGCTCAAGACAATATGGGACTTCAATCTTTACTATTCTATCGAGTATAGCTTCATTTGTATGATCAGATTTAAACTTATTCCACTCTGCCTCATTTGAGTGAGCTATAATGAGACCATCAAAATATATCATTGCACCTTTTCCTGGTGATGGTATAGATTTTTCCTGAGTTGCAGTTATTATAGTGTGAAGATATTCAACATCGTTCTTAAATACTTCTATAAACTCTACCATACCTCTATTTCCAACATTGAAAGCTCCATTTAGTGAGAATATTCTAGGATCATCCTCTGAATATAAGTCCATTTTGGATATATCAATAGAACCAGTTAAAATTGAAGTATCCTGGTTATTAGGATCTACTGGTGGGACTACTCCAATTCCCTTTCTTGACCTTATTGAAAAACCACTAGTTGTAACGGGGAATCTTTCATACTCACCATTATATTCATGTGTAAGCCTATACTTACATACAGGACACAAGTCACCTTCAATTTCTACACCAAGTTCTCTTTCAAACTCTTTCCTTAAGTGCTTTGGTATAAGATGAAGTGGTTCCTCCCTCATAGGACATCCTTCAAGACTGTAAACAGGTTCCGAAACTTCAAGTGCCTTTTTTATAGCTTCAACTAATGATGACTTTCCTGCTCCAACAGGTCCAACAAGATAAAGTACTTGTCTTGCCTCTTCACCCTTCATGGAGGAAGCATTAAAATAGTTTACAAGCTTCATTATAACCTTATCTATTCCAAAGAAATCATGCTTAAAAAAGTCATATCTTTTTATAGGCTCATTACCATATATTTTTCTTATCCTTGGATTTTCCTCAGGCTTTAGCACCTCGAATCCTCTACTTTTTATAATGTCATATATCCTTTTATGCGCAAGCTTACATACATCTGGATTTTCCTTAACTATATTAAGATATTCAAGAAATGTACCTTCAAATTTAATCTTATTTGAGTTTTCCCTATCATGTTTTATTAGCTCCTTAAAATCCATAAACGCACCTCCCAATCAAAACTTAAAAATTACAAGTCACAAATATAATCTTTATACCAAATATATATTTTAACTTTATCATCTATATTCATAAAGTTTTAAAAAAGTGTGAAATAACAATGCTTCATCACATTAAAAACCTTCTATAAATCTTGGTGTATATTTTAAAATAGTGCTTGCTTTGAGTTCAAGAAGGATAACGATCATATACGGGGCTTGGGATGTAATCCCATTATCCTTCTTTAACTTGTATTAGTCATCTATATATTAGCCCAAGCCTCGTATATGTTTATACTCGCTGGAAAAATGCTCAAGCAATTGAAATATCTAAGTGTTTTATGATTTTTTCACCAAGATTTATTAGAATTTTTTTAAACTGTTCCTTCAGCATTGTTAATTTGCTCCCACGGTGGTTCAAGGAAAAAATTCCTCCGTGCCTACGGAATTTTAGGCATGAATCTTTTAAGTTGCTCAGCGCAGCCGACACTTATAAGTAGTAAGATTTACCTGAGAGAAACGAAAGGTAAATCCTCCTTCACTCTACTCTTTACTCTCTACTCTCTGCTCTTAACCTTTCTAGCTTACTTGTAAGACTTCAAAAATACATTTTAAACTTTTCAGGTACTACCCCTATATTGACATTTGTAACTGTAACTAATATAATAAAATCAAATTTTAATTACAATCTTATCAAGAGAGGCTGAGGGACTGGCCCTTTGAAGCCCAGCAACCAGTACATATATAGGTACATGGTGCTAATTCCAGCAGCTAGGTAACTTTTACCTATGAGCTGATAGATGAGAATAATCCGTGAAGTAGCTGCTCGAGATTTTTCTCGGGCTTTTTTCAATTCACAGTTAATGTGGATTTTCTGTAACAAAGCGGAAGAAAATCATTCTCAACTGTGCACTGTGAATTGTGCATTTTAAACCGAACTAAAGGGGGCTAACAAATGAGTTCAAATATAATAGATTTACTAAACAAAAAAATTCTCGTACTTGATGGCGCTATGGGAACATGTATACAAGGCTATGATCTTAACGAACATGATTTTTGTGGTTCTCTCCACTGTCATGTAAATCAAAAGGGCAATAACGACATTTTAAACCTTACAAATCCAGAAGTAATAAAGGCTATTCATAGCAAATATCTCGAAGCCGGTGCAGATATTATTGAAACCAATACTTTCAATGGAACAAAAATATCTCAGGCAGATTACAACACAGAGGATAAAATATACGAAATTAACTTTAATGGAGCAATGCTTGCAAAAGAGGCAGCTGATTATTTCACAAAAGAAACTCCAGAACAACCACGTTTTGTAGCTGGTTCTATTGGTCCTACAAACAGAACCTTGTCTATGTCACCTGATGTTGAAAATCCTGGTTTTAGAAGTATAAGCTTTGATGATATGTTTTCAGCCTACAGTGAACAAATTGAAGGTCTTGTTGACGGCGGCGTAGACCTACTTCTTATAGAAACAGTATTTGATGGTTTAAATGCAAGAGCTGCTATATTAGCTGCGGAAAGTGTATTTGAGAAAAAATTTATTAAACTTCCTATTATAATATCTGGAACTATAGCAGATAAAAGTGGAAGAATTCTCTCTGGTCAAACTCTTGATGCTTTTGCAGAAAGTATGAAAAATGAAAACGTAATTGCTATAGGTCTTAACTGTTCTTTTGGAGCAAAGGAACTTGTGCCTTTCATAAGACAACTTTCAGAAACTCAAAATAAATATATATCGTTTTATCCAAATGCGGGTCTTCCAAATTCTCTTGGAGAATACGAAGAACTTCCAGAGGAAACGGCTGCTCTTGTTAAAAAGCTTGCATTAGCTGGAAATATCAACATAGTTGGAGGGTGCTGTGGTACTACTCCTGCTCACATAAAAGCTATAAGCAGCGCTGTTAAAGATATACAGCCAAGAAAGGTTCCTAAGTTAGAGCCAGAAACCATTTACTGCGGCCTTGAAACCGTAAAAATAAATAAAGAAAGTAATTTTATAAATGTAGGTGAAAGAACAAATGTAGCTGGTTCAGCCAAGTTTGCAAGACTGATACGTGAGAAAAATTACGAAGAAGCTTTATCCGTTGCAAGACATCAAGTTGAAAATGGTGCACAAATAATAGATGTAAACTTTGACGATGCCCTTTTAGATGCAAAAGTAGAAATGGAGACATTTTTAAGACTTGTTGCCAGTGAACCTGAAATTTCAAAAGTTCCAATAATGATAGATTCATCAAACTTTGAAGTTTTAGAAACTGGTCTTAAATCTATTCAAGGCAAAGCTATTGTAAATTCCATAAGTCTTAAGGTTGGAGAAAAAAGATTTCTAGAGGAAGCAAAAATAATCAAAAATTTTGGTGCCGGTGTTGTCGTAATGGCATTTGATGAAATGGGTCAAGCAGAAACCTTTGAAAGAAAAATAGAAATTTGCAAAAGGGCCTATGACCTTTTAACTAAAAAAATCAACTTTCCACCTGAAAATATTATTTTTGATCCTAACATTTTAGCCATTGCAACAGGAATTGAAGATCATGACAACTATGCTGTAAACTATATAAAAGCTGTAAAGTGGATAAAAGAAAATTTACCTTATGCAAAGGTTAGCGGTGGCGTTAGTAATTTATCCTTTTCCTTTAGAGGAAATAATATAATAAGAAAAGCAATGCATTCAGTATTTCTATATCACGCTATAAATGCAGGAATGGATATGGGCATAGTAAATCCCGGAATGATTGATCTTTATGATGATATAGACAAAGAGCTTCTAGATAAAGTTGAAGCTGTAATATTAAATAAAAGCAGCGATGCTTCTGAAAAACTTCTAGAATTTGCGGAAACCTACAAAAGCACAGAACAAGCTCAAAATAGAACTAGCGATACCTGGAGAACAAAAAACTGCAGTGAAAGACTCAGTTATGCTCTAGTTAAAGGAAATGTAGAATTTATCGCTGAAGATATAGAAGAAGCTAGAAAAGAATACAAAAGTGCCTTAGAAATCATAGAACAACCACTAATGAACGGAATGAAGAAGGTTGGAGAATTATTTGGTGCTGGAAAAATGTTTCTGCCTCAAGTTGTAAAAAGTGCTAGAGTTATGAAAAAAGCCGTTGAGTGTCTTCTTCCATATATAAATGCTGAAAAAGGAAACAGCACAAGTGCTGGAAAAGTTGTGTTTGCAACAGTAAAAGGCGATGTACATGACATAGGCAAAAACATAGTTTCTGTAGTACTTTCCTGTAACAATTTTGAAGTTATAGATCTTGGCGTTATGGTACCTTCAGAAACTATACTTGAAACTGCTGTAAAAGAAAAAGCAGATATAATAGCTTTAAGTGGTCTCATAACTCCATCACTAAATGAAATGAGTCATGTTGCAGAAGAAATGAAACGTCAAGGTTTAGATATTCCACTTATAGTTGGAGGTGCTGCAACTTCAAAAACTCACACTGCTTTAAAAATTGCAACTAAATATGACAAGGTAATTCACAGCACAGATGCTTCTAATGCAGTTGAAGTCACTAAAAATCTTATGAGCTCTAGTAGTAAAAATTATATAGATAAAATTAATAATGAGTATGAAACTATACGCAAAACTTTTTCAGAACACAAAGCCGAACTCGTGTCTATAGAAGAAGCTAGAAAAAATAAATTCAACATTAACTTTGAGAAAACTGAAATCAATACTCCAAACTTTATTGGAATAAAGAAATTTATTAATTTCCCATTAAAAGAACTTAGGAAATATATAGATTGGACATTTTTCTTTACAGCCTGGGATATGGGTATGATTTACCCCCAAATATTAGAAGACTCTAAATATGGAACTGAGGCAAAGAAACTTCTTTGTGATGCTAATAAAATGCTAGATTTGTTTGAAAGCAAAAATATAATAAGTGCAAATGGAGTTCTTGGAATATTTCCTGCAAACTCAACTGGAGATGACATCGAAGTATACCATAATGAAAAAGTTATAACCTTTAATATGCTACGTCAGCAGCAAGTATTAAAAAGTAACAGCTTTAAGTGTCTTTCGGACTACATTGCCCCAAAAGAAAGTGGAATAAAAGACTACCTTGGAGGTTTTATTGTTACTGCTGGTATTGGCGCAAAGGAATACTCTGAAAAGTTAAAGAAAAATGGCGACGAGTATGGAGCTGCAATGGTTAAAATACTATGCGATAGGCTCGCAGAAGCATTTTCCGAGGTACTCCACCTTGAAGTTAGAAAATCCTACTTTGGATATGCACCAAATGAAAACTTGCCTCTTTCTGATTTACTTAAAGGCGCTTACAGAGGAATTCGCCCTGCTTTTGGATATCCTTGTCTTAATAATCATGCTGAAAAAGCAAAGCTATTTGATATGCTTTATAAAGAAGGAAACATTGGAGTTAATTTAACTGAAAGCTATATGATGGATCCTGTTTCAAGCACCTGCGGCTTATACTTTGCAAATAAAGAAGCTAAATACTTTACAATAAACAAAATAGGAAAAGATCAACTAGAAGATTATGCTAAAAGAAGCAAAACAGACACTAAAGAGTTAGAAAAATTATTTAACACACTACTATAAAAATAATGCGAAGTAACAATGCTTTGTCACGTTAAAAAAGTCCTATAAATCTAAGGTTCAAAAATCATAAAATGCTAAGAAATTTCAATAACTCGCATACACTCAGACAATTCAAATATCTAAGCATTTTACAATTTTTGAGCCAAGATTTATTAGAACTTTTTCAAATCGTTCCTTCAGCATTGTTACTTCGCTCCCACGGTAATGCAATGCCGGAATTCCAACATACTTTGAGCCTTTAAACTTTTCTGGATTACAACAAACCATAACATCAACTCATATTTTTTAATATTAAAAAACTTTGGTTTCCCAGCGTGTTTACTATATACTAATTTTCAATAATTATAGCCTATACATTATATTTTATTATAACATATAGGCTTCTTTAACTATATCTAGACAAGTTGAAATATTAAAATCAGCTGAATTCTATTTTCGAATATGTTGGTTATCTGAACATATATCAGTTAACAATGGACAATTAACAGAGGACAGTTAAGGTTGTCTAACATTTTAATACTCTATCCAAAAATTCTATTATTATTTGAACAATTTTAGGTTGAACCCAACGAATTCCAGCATGATCAGCATCCTTAACAATATAGCGAGTTGAATCAACTCCTACCTTTATTAAAGCTTCGTGCAAAATTCTTGTTTGCTCTGGTGAAACCGTTGTATCTGCATCTCCATGCATAATTAAAAATGGTGGTATACTCTTATTTTTATCAATATAACTTATTGGACTCGCCTCTAAAAATCTCTTTGATTCATTATAATTTAAATTGGTGAATGTTGGGCATCCGTTTATCCACAACGCTTGTGGAGAATTACCGAGTTTGTCCAAAGCTTCATCACCTTTAGTTAAATCTGATACACCGTAAATATCAACAACTGCTTGTACATCACTATTTTCCTGTAAGTTATCATCCTTATCAAACTTTCTATTTCCATTTGTAAGTCCTGCGAATGCAGATAAATATCCTCCTGCTGAATCTCCCATTACTGCAATTTTACTTTTATCAATATTATATTTTTCACTATTAGCTCTTAAAAATCTAATTGCCGCTTTAACATCTTCTAATGCTGATGGAAATACACTAGCAGGTGCAACTCTATACTCTATACTTGCAACTACATATCCTGCTTCAGCAATAGCAAGTCTTTGCTGAATATAGCTACCTTTATTGGAAGCTAAAAATCCTCCACCTGTTACGAATACAACTGCAGGATACTTTTCATCACTTCTAGGTCTTAAAATATCCATCTTAAGTGGAGAACTACTGTATCCTAATATAGGCGGCTGTGAATAGGTAACGTTTAAAATTGACTCTATACTTAATTTATCTATTGAAACCTCAATTTCTTTACTAGTGAACCCCAAGTTCTTTTCCATTTACAAACACTCCTTCACTCTACTCTTTTTCAAATTCCAATTTATTCGTCTATAACATATATTTTATCATCAACAATTAAACCATATCAAGCCAATCTTTTAGTATTCATATCTTACATGATTTTCCCTTTTATATCCTTTACTTTTACCATTAATTGAATTTTTTTGCTGCACCATCATTATTCTTTTTTGCTTAGACTCCATAAATCTAGTTTCTCTTTTTAGTCTTAAATATCTTTCAAGCCTTTTCTCATCTAAAATACCTTCTTCTATTGCCTTTCTAACGCGGCACCACGGCTCATTTTCATGTTTACAATCACTAAATTTACATTCCTTTGCAAGTTCTTCTATATCTTTAAAAGCTTCATCCACACCACTAAATTTTATAGTCTATCCTTAACTGTACTTTATACTCTGTAAGCTTTACTCTAATTCATATTTTTTTCCACAAAAATACTGCGGCAAAAATAACACCAGCAGTATTTTATAGTATAAAAATGCACGGTAAATAACCTTACCGCGCTAAATTTCTTAGTTGATTTTATTATTTAATAATAGATGAAACAATATTTAGTTAAGCAAAATAAACAGCTTAAAATAACAATATTACCTTTTTAATTATAATTTGCAAATTGTTTGTTGTAAATTCTTATTTAATAATTATTTATTTCTATACTACCTGCACTATTTTTTAACTGGATTACATTATTACTCTTTCCTACCTCACCCTTCGCTGTTTTTTCACCGAATTCACCATTTATATTTATACTAGAGAAATCACTTTTTATACTTCCAGCGCTTGCTTCTGCATCTAATTTAAATTGCGAATCCTTAGGAAGTGCTAATTTTATTTGTCCAGCAGAAGCTGAAAAATCAATATTATTATTAAATTTATCATATTGAATATCTGTATTACCTGCAGAGTTTGATCCCTCTATATCGCCAGTAAATTTTGTGACTTCAATTTTTCCTGCTGATGCTCTAAAATTTGAACTCCTAGTTTTTAAATTGTCTGCTTTTAAATCACCAGCAGAATTTTTATATATGAAGGTATCTGCCGACATATTCTCCATTTGTAATTTACCTGCACTAAGCTTACAATCCAAATTTTTAAGCTCATATCCACTTATATTAACATCTCCTGCTGAAGATACTACTTTTAAACTGTTTTTATATGAGGTTGGTATACTTATATTTGCAGTTATATCTGAACTATAGTTTAAGAAAAAACCCATATGATTTTTATTCAATTCTACATATAAAGTTTTACCTTCCTTATAACATTTAAGTTCTGGCTTTCTATAAGCACCACTTTCAGTTATATCCCCATCTACTTTTACCTTTATACTATTTGTGCCGTCATTATTAAATTTTATATCTCCAGAATAAAAATTAATTGATATTTCATCTATTCCGTTAAGATCCATACTCTTACTAGCGTGGTAATCATAAGTACTACCAGCTAGTTGAAAAAGTCCATGCTTTCCAGGCTTGCTATTTTTAACAAATGAAAAATTTCCAAAAGAAAAAAATATTAAAGCTGCTATACCATATGATACTAACATTACTCCAAGTAAGCACAAAACAACTTTTTTTATATTAAATTTATTATTAAAATTCATGACCTCCTACTCCCCCTTTATTGTTTTTATATTCCACTTAACGTACTTAACTGTAATTCCCATAAAAAACTTTACAAGATAAAACATACCTATACAAAACAAAATTCCTAAAGCAGTTGTTCCTATTCCTACAAAAAATATTGATATCTCGGGAATACCATTAGGTATGCTAACAAGTCCAGGAAATATCGGCCTTATTATGATGCAGGCAATTGTAGCAATTCCACCTACTAAAACACCAATAGCTCCAAAGCACATTCCTATAAGTGCACATACTATTCCAAGATATGGTCCTAATACAAATACAAGATTAAAAAATGCCAACGCAATAAAAATTCCTATAGAACCGATAGACGACTGGCCTGAATTAACTTTACTATTATTTATCACATTATCATCTGTATTTCTATATTGAGCAGCAATGTCCCTTGGGCTTCCAAGTTCTTTTATAAGCTCATCTTCAGTTTTGCCGCTTTCCATACCTATTCTAAAATGTTCCTCATAATCATAAAGAATTTCTTCCCTTTCACCATCACCAAAATCACTTAAATAATGTCTCAAGGCATCCATAAACTCTTCCTTTTTACTCATCAATGTCAGCCTCCTTTAAAATATTATTTACTTTTTTAACAAAATTTTCCCATTCATCTGTAAGCTTTTGTCTCGTTTCTTTTCCAAGCTCAGTTAATCTATAATACTTTCTAGGCGGTCCTTCTGTAGACTCTTGCAAGTACGTTGTAAAATAACCTTCTTTGCTTAACCTTCTTAAAATAGGGTAAATAGTTCCATCTGAAATCTCTATGTCCTTGGATATTTCATTTACAAGCTCATATCCATAGCAATCTTTCTTATCAAGCACCGCGAGTACACAAAGTTCCAAAATGCCTTTTTTTAGCTGTGTATTCATAATCTTTACTCTCCTTGTTTAATTTGTACAACTATACTATATCACTTAGTAGTGTATAATGCAAGATACCAAATAATATTTACTATATAAATTCTTGAAAGTGCATTAAGTTTGTATTACAATGATTTAAAATATAAAATTGAATGGAGTGAGGATATTTTGACGCTGCAGCAATTAAAATATGCCATCGAAATTGCAAACTGCAGCTCTATGAATGAAGCTGCAAAAAGGCTTTTTATATCTCAACCAAGTCTTTCAAATGCCATAAAAGAACTTGAGAATGAACTTAGCATATCTATATTTGACAGAACTAATAGAGGCATTGAAGTTTCATTAGAAGGAGCTGAATTTCTTGGGTATGCCAAACAGATTGTAGAACAAACTGAATTAATAGAAAACAGATATAATGGCAAAAGCAAACGCAAAATCCGCTTTTCTATATCCACTCAACATTATCCATTTGTAGTTGAAGCCTTTTCAAAATTAATTAATGGCATTAATTATAATGAGTACGACTTTAATTTAAAAGAAACTAAAACTTACGAAATAATTGAAGATGTTAAAACACTTAGAAGTGATATAGGAGTACTATATATTAACAAATTTAATTCAAAAATTTTAAACAAATTATTTAGTTATAATAATTTAAAATTCACTCCTCTATTTAATACAACTCCCCATGTATTCGTAAGTATAAAGCATCCTCTGGCAAACAAAAAAAGTATAAAAATTGATGATATTAAAAATTTTACATATATTAAATTTGAGCAAGGAGAGAATTCTTCTGTACATTTTTCTGAAGAAATGGTTAACATAGTTGATGTCAATAAATCTATAAAGGTAAGTGACAGAGCAACTCTTTCAAATTTATTAGTTTCCACTGACAGCTATACCATTGGCACAGGAATTATTATTTCTGAATTTAATGAAAAAAGAATAAAAGCACTACCACTGGAAGAGACAGAAATCTTAACTGTCGGTTGGATTACACATAAAGATATGAACCTAAGTAAAATAGCTCTTAAATATATAAATTCATTGAATGATGTAATTTCAAAGGATTATTTTAATTTGGATTACTGTCTATTATAATCAAAGTGGAGGAAAACATATATGAGTAATAAAATCATAGGACATAAAAGAAATATGCCGCCTTTTTCGTATGATATAGTTGGCAGCTTTCTTAGGACAGATGAAATAAAAAAAGCTCGCAGGCAATATGCAAATGGCGACCTAACTAAGGCGGGGCTAAGAAATATTGAAGATATAGAAATAGAAAAGCTAGTTTATAAGGAAAAAAGTATAGGACTTAAAGCCGTTACTGATGGTGAATTTAGACGAAGCTGGTGGCATCTTGATTTCTTCCTTGGGATACAAGGAACACAAAAGATAAATCTAAGTAATTTTAAGATACAAGGAATAAAGGCAGAAAGCTTTAAAATAATAGATAAAATAGAATTTAAAGGGCATCCAATGCTTAAAGATTTCAAATATCTAAAAGCTATATCAAAAGATTGCATCCCTAAATTTACAATTCCATCACCAGCATTATTTCATTTTGTTCAAAATCGGAATGGGAATGATGTTTATGATAATGAAGTAAATCTTTTTCATGATATTGTAAAAGTATATAGAGACGCAATAAAAGCTTTTTACGATGTAGGCTGCAGATACCTTCAGCTTGATGATACTTCCTTTGGTACTTTATGCAACTCTTCACATAGAGAATATTTAAAAGCATTAGGACAAAACCCAGATGATATAGTTAAAAAATATGTAACCCTTATTAATGAAACAATCAAGTATAAGCCTACGGATATGACCATAGTTCTTCATATATGTAGAGGAAACCTACACTCTTCATGGTTTGCCGCTGGTGGCTATGAACCTATAGCAAAAGAACTTTTTTCTAAATGCAAGGTTGATGGTTTTTTTCTTGAATATGATGATGAACGTTCCGGAAATTTTGATCCCTTAAGGTTTATAAACAATCAATTTGTAGTTCTCGGTCTTATAACTACAAAACATGGTGGGCTTGAAAGTAAAGAGCAGCTTAAAAGAAGAATATTTGAAGCTGCTAAATATATTAATATAGATAAACTATGTTTAAGTCCTCAATGTGGCTTTGCTTCTACAGAAGAAGGGAACATTCTAACAGAAGAAGAACAATGGAATAAGTTAGAGCTTATGATTGAAGTTGCCAATGAAATTTGGAAATAGCTTGTTATAAAATTTAACTATAACAAGCAATAGTTTTTTGGAGTTATGCAGCGTTACTAAGTAGTGGTATACTCTCTACATATTAAAAAATAGAGGTGTATATAGTATGAGTGAACTTTTTAAGAACGCATTAAAAAGAAATAAAGCTCCTTTTAGAGCAGATATAGTTGGAAGTTTTTTAAGGCCAAAGGAACTTAAAGATGCTCGCCATAAATTCCAGCAAAACAAAATTTCTATAGATGAATTAAAAGAAATTGAGGACAAAGAAATCATTAAACTTGTAGATAAAGAGAAAGCTGCTGGTCTTAAAGCTGTGACGGACGGTGAATTTAGACGTTCCTGGTGGCACTTAGATTTTATGTGGGGGCTAAATGGCGTAGAAAAGAAAAATATTAAAGAAGGCTATAGCTTTAATGGCTTAAAAACTAGAGCAGAAACAGCAAGCTTAAGTGGTAAAATAAGTTTTAAGGATCATCCAATGCTAGAACATTATGCCTTTTTAAAAAACATTGCAGGAAATGACGTTTTAGCTAGGCAAACAATACCTGCCCCAGCTCAATTTCTTGCAGAACTTCAAAGAGCAGAAAATAAAGAAAAAACTTTAAGCATATATAAAAGTCAAGATGAACTTTTATCTGATATAGCAAAAGCCTATAGTGATGCAATAAATTCATTTTATGAACTAGGTTGTAGAAATCTCCAATTAGACGACTGTACCTGGGGAATGCTCTGCGATAAAAATTATTGGCAAGCACGCCAAAGTGAAGGTATAAATGTAGATGATATTGCAAAGCTTTATGCAAATTTAAGCAATGAAGCAATAAAAAATCATCCTAAAGATATGTCTATTACAACTCATGTATGTCGTGGTAACTACAGCTCAACCTTTGCTGCTTCAGGTGGATATGGACCTATTGCTAA
Organism: Clostridium neuense; assembly: GCF_045310695.1. Classification (NCBI taxonomy): domain Bacteria; kingdom Bacillati; phylum Bacillota; class Clostridia; order Eubacteriales; family Clostridiaceae; genus Clostridium; species Clostridium neuense. Next base: position 79,809 of record NZ_JBJIAA010000003.1, on the reverse strand, counting down.
ATTTCTTCTTGGCGAGGTTAACGTAGATGGCTTCTACTTAGAATATGATACAGATAGAGCAGGAGACTTTAGTCCACTTAGATTTTTAGGAAACAAGCAGGTAGTTTTAGGTCTAATAAGTTCAAAAACTGGCAAGCTTGAGGAGAAAGAAGCTGTAATAAAACGTATTGAAGAGGCTGCTAAATATGTTAATATTAATCAAATTTCTTTAAGTCCACAATGTGGCTTTGCATCTACCGAAGAGGGAAATACCTTAACAGAAGATGAACAGTGGGCAAAAATTCACCTTGTAAATGAAATAGCAGACGAAATCTGGAGGTAAAGAAAAACAATAAAAGTTAAATCCGCGTTAACTGTAAATTGTTCACTGCTTCAAAATTCCGTAGGCACGTAGGAATTTTTTCCTTGCACCACCGTGGGAGCGAATTAGCAATGCTGAAGGAACAGTTTAAAAAATCTCTAATAAATCTTGGTAAAAAAATCCTAAAATCCTTAGATGTTTCAATCTGTTTGAGCCAAAGGCGAGTTATTGAAACATCTTAGGATTTTAGGATTTTTTTATCTTAGATTTATAGAGAGTTTTTAATGTGACGAAGCATTGCTAATTCGCATTTTTCTATTTAATTGTAACTTCAGCGGCTACATTCCCATGATATGTCTTTCCTTCTTTTATTTTAATATCCTCAACAATATTCATATTAGTGACGATAACTGGTGTAATAGTATTTTTACCTTTTGCCTCTATTGCTGCTTTATCTATGGTAATGACTTTATCACCTTGTTTTACCTTATCGCCTTGTTTTACATGTGCAGTAAATCCTTCCCCATTAAGTTCAACAGTATCAATTCCTATATGAACTAAAAGTTCAAGACCATTTGTTGTTGTAACTGCAAAAGCATGTTTTGTTGGAAACAATACAGTGATTTCACCATCTGCTGGTGAGTGTATTTCGTTTCCTGAAAGTTCTACTGCAAATCCATCTCCTAAAGTTTTTTCAGCAAAAACTGCATCAGGAACTTTTTCAAGAGGTACTATTTCGCCATCAGCAGGGCTCATAAGTTCATGAACTCCACTATCTACTTTCTTTTCTTCTTCTGGGGCAGCTTCCTCTTCAGCAGACGTCTCTACAAAACCGCCATTTTGAATTATTGCTTTTATATCATCCTTAATTCTTTCGGCTTCAGTTCCAAAAACAACCTGAACGCTATCACCTGATGTCATAACACCTGCTGCTCCAAGTGCTTTTAGTGTCTTTTTATCTACAGCAGTTGGATCATTTAAATTAAGTCTAAGTCTAGTAATACATGCATCTAAAACCTTTATATTATCCTTTCCACCTATAGCTTCAAGAACCTTAGCTGCTTTTGCACTTCCCTTAGCATTTATAGGCTTTATGTCATCATCATCGTCCTCGTCTTCTCTTCCCGGAGTCTTTATATTAAGAGCTCTAATTGCAAAATAGAATACTACAAAATAAAGTGCAAAGTAGGCAATTCCAACTGGCCATATAAGCCAAGGATGACCAGCATATTTAAAACCTAGTACGTAATCAATAAATGATGCTGAGAAAGTATATCCAAGTCTTATATTAAGTAAGCTTGTAATAATACCTGCCGAAAATGCTGCAAGTACATGAAATACAAACAAAATAGGTGCAACAAATATAAATGAAAATTCAATTGGCTCTGTTATACCTGTTACAAAAGCTACAAAAGCTGCTGAAACCATCATACCTGCTATTTGTTTTCTTTTGGATTTCTTAGCTGTTGCAATCATAGCTAAAGCTGCTCCTGGAAGACCAAACATCAAAATTGGATATTCAGATGCCATAAAGTGTCCCGCAGTAGGGTCGCCATGGAAGTATCTTGCTGTATCTCCAATGTAAGTCACACCATTTGCAACAAAATGTCCAAATTGATACAAGAATACTGGATAATAAATGTGATGAAGTCCAAGTGGTATTAAAAGTCTCTTTCCAGCTGCATACATTCCCGGTCCAACAGGTGAACTACTTGCAAAGCTTGCAAAGTCATTTATCCATCCTTGAACTGGAAGCCATATGTTAACTCCAATTATAGCAATAATAACTGCTGCTACAGATGTAATTATCGGAACAAATCTCTTTCCTCCGAAGAAACCAAGTACCTGAGGTACCTTAATATTATGGAATCTATTATATAAAAGTGCTGCTACTAAACCTATTATTATTCCACCAAACACACTCATATTTACTGTTGTTCTTGTAACTATATTGCTATATTCTTGAGTAGCCTTAAAAGCTGCAAGTGTCATGTGTCTAGCAGCTGCTGCAGTTTGTGCTTGCGTTGCTGCTGCTGTTGTACTTGCTAAAGTTTGAATAGCCTGTAAAATCAATTGTCCTACTACTGCTGCAAGTGCTGCAACAGCCTCACCACCTGAAAATCCTATAGCAACTCCAACTGCAAAAATCATTGGAAGATTACTAAAAATTGCATTACCTGCTTCAGCAATATAAGGAATATTAAGAAGGTCTGGCTGACCAATTCTAAGAAGTATTCCCGCTGCTGGAAGTACTGATACTGGAAGCATAAGTGATTTACCTATTCTTTGAAGTACTGCAAAAGTCTTTCCCTTCATACGTTTCTCCTCCTGTTTTTTAACAAATGTTTACATTATATATAGAATAAATTTCTGTATATTTGTGTTTTAAAATTTAGCGCGCGTATTTTAATAACACAATAAAAAAATCTAACTGCACTATATATTTTAATAATAGTGTTAGTATTTAGCATTTAAACTATGCAATGATAAGATTTGTAATCCTAAACAAAAAAACAAAACACGAGCAAATCCATAATATAAACCTATATCATGAATAAAGCTCGTGCCTAATTTAATAGTAACACTACTTTTATAATTCTTCTAACCTTTTAAGATGCAAAGCTATATAGCCTATCTCATCTTCCGGTACCTTAACAGAAAACAAATCTTCAATTTTCATAACAACCTTAATTGCTAAATCGTATTCATTATATAATTCTTTTTTTATGTTGTCAAGTAAATCATTTTTAATTGTTTTTTTATTTATTACTCTATCTAAAACAAAGCTTATATGTGTAACAGTTCTCACATATGCTAACGAACCTTTATCGAACTTCTTCCTCAATAATTTTGATATGAGCTCCATTATACTTCCTATTTTTTTTGTATATGCTAGTGTGTCACTTACACCCCTTTGCTTTATTGCCGCATTTATATGCATACATATAAAACCTATTTCATCCTCTGGAAGATTAGTTTTAAATCTACCATTAATCATATCCAATGCTCTTTGAGCCAATCTATATTCTTTAGGATATAAAGCTGAAATTTCATAAAGAAAAGGATTTTCAATTTTGACACCTTTCTCAATTCTATGAAATGCAAAATTTATATGGTCAGGAAGAGACACATGTATAGCTTCTGTAAACTTTAAATTAAGTTCTTTCTCACACATAGAAATTATCTCTTCACAAACTCCTATAACTTTTCCATCTATATTTTTTATAACTTCATCAAAATTTGTTTTCTTTAATGATTGTTTAACAAATGTACTTTCTACCTTATCCTTTGAAATTTTACCGCCTTTTTTACTGTTAAAACCTATTGCTTTTCCGACAAGTACAAAATCCTTATCGTGATTTGTTGCTATAACAACATTATTATTCAATACTTTTTTTATAGTGTATTCTTCCATTTTTCTCTCCCTAGAACACTTAACAGCTTAAAGATATATTTCTTCAAGATCATCAGGCACTATTATAGTTCCATCAAAATATTTCTTTCCCTCTTCTGAATATAACCTTTTTCTATTGCTTAAATTTTTATCTTCAGTATGAATTAAAATGATATTTTTCACTTCCAAATTTGATGCGTTGATACATGCATCCTTAACTGTTGAATGATGCTTTTCGTAAGGTTTAAATTTCTCTTTTTCAGAATATAAACAAAATGCTTCGTGCATTAAATAATCACATTTATTAACGTAATCCGCCAAATTTTCATTAAGGGGCTCATCTCCAAGGAAGACAACTTTTTTACCACTATTAAGTGTAATTTTAAATCCAAATTGAAGCATTTTAGTACTTTTTATATCAAAAAACTCCACCCTCCAATTAAGTATGTCCAAGCATTTTTTATCTTCTATGGCAATAAATTTAACCCTATTACCTAAATATTTTGTAAATTTATTCTGTAAAAGCAAATTACTTATAGTTTTTATAATTTCTATATTTTTATTATGGCTATATATGTACAAATTATCCTCATACTTTCCGTCTATAATTTTTTGGCAAACAGCTCTTATAATCCATACAATTCCTGTAATATGATCATTATGTGCATGAGAAATAAATACATTATGAATTTTACTTATTTCAATATTCTTCTTCTCAAGATTAGAAAGTATAGTATTTCCACCACCTGTGTCAACTAAAAAATATTCATCCGAATCTGAAATTGTAAAACAAGTATTATAGCATTTTGTTACCATTGCACTTCCATTTCCAAGCATAATTATCTTTTCCACCATCATCACCTCCATATATACAATACCAAAAATAGATACTCAATACAATTTTTTTCATAAATGCGATAAATGCAAATTTAATTATACTCTTATTGCATATACAACTCCATAATTATCTATTATAATATAGAAAGATGTATAAATATAAAAACCGTGGAGGGATTCATAAATGAGTACAAAACTAAGAGTGGGTATACTTGGGGCTACTGGTCTTGTTGGTCAAAGATTTGTAACTCTCCTTGAAAATCACCCATATTTTGAAGTAAAATGTATTGCTGCAAGCAAACGTTCTGCTGGAAAAACATACTACGAGAACGTAAAGGATAGATGGAAGTTAAACAAGCCAATTCCTGAATATATTAAAAATTTGGTTGTAAAAGATATTTATGAAATAGATGAAATTTCAAGTGAAGTTGATTTCGTATTTTGTGCTGTAAATATGCCAAAGGATGAAATCAAAAAAATAGAAGAAGAATATGCAAAGCATGAAGTACCTGTTGTATCAAATAACTCTGCACATCGTTTTACTCCTGATGTACCTGTTATTATACCAGAAATAAACCCTGAACATCTTGAAATAATTGAAAAGCAAAAAGAAAGATTAGGAACAAAGAAGGGCTTTATAGTTGCGAAACCAAACTGTTCAATTCAAAGTTATGTACCTGCTATAAGTGCGCTTCTTGAATTTAAACCAACTAAAATACTTGTTTGCACTTACCAGGCAATATCCGGCAGCGGTAAAACTTTTAAGGAGTTTCCAGATATCGTTGATAATACAATTCCTTATATACCCGGTGAAGAACAAAAAAGTGAAGACGAGCCGCTTAAGGTATGGGGCCATATAGAAGGAAATAAGATTGTTTCCACAGTAAACCCCAAAATAACTTCACAGTGCATAAGAGTCGCCGTATCAGATGGTCATCTTGCTGCTGTATTTGTTTCCTTTGAAAAAAAGCCTTCAAAAGAAGAAATACTAGAGCGTTTTAAAAACTTTAAAGGAAAACCTCAGCTTCTACAACTTCCAACAGCTCCAGAGCATTTCCTAACTTATTTTGAAGATGACTTTAGGCCACAGCCAAAACTTGATAGAGATTTAGAAAAAGGCATGGGAATTAGCATTGGAAGACTTAGAGAAGATTCTTTATTTGACTATAAATTTGTAGGACTTTCACATAATGCACTTCGTGGTGCTGCCGGTGGTGCACTTCTCACAGCCGAACTTTTATACAAAGAAGGATATTTAAAATAAGAAAATAATGGGCAATTAAAATACTTTTAATCTTTTTAATTGCCCATTATTTTTTTATCTATTAATTTTTATAACTTCACCTTATGCAATTATGTGCATATAATATATAGAGCTATAAATATGGCTTTTTATTTTATAATTGGGAAGTGTTTTAACTATGCCAACATTGACATTTCAGTCAACTGGTACAACTTTTATTTCTCAAAACAATCCAACATTAAATTATAGTTCAAGTCCTTTGATATATGTCGGTCAATTTTCCGGACCTACAGATAACTATAGAAGTATAATCGAATTTAATATTAGTAGTATCCCTATAAATTATTCTATAGTTTCTGCCACATTATTACTTTATATAGCTAGGAATGATGTCCCAGCATTATCAAAGCCAATATATGTTTATAGAATTTTGCAAAACTATGACATTAATACCGTAACCTACAGTAATCAACCATTAACCTTTCCAACTGCTGAAGGTTCAACCACAATAACAAATGAAATTGGTACCGTAATTTCTATTGATGTTACAGCCTCTATAAAAAATTGGTACAGCGGTCTCTCTAAAAATTTAGGATTTCTGTTAAGGGGTGATGAAACCCAAACTTCTTTAGTTGGTTTTACAAGTGCAAACTATCCAATTAACTCTTTTACACCTACGCTTATTATAAACGTAAACCAAGGAACTATAACTCAATCCCCTTCACAAACAATCAATACTGCTGATACTTTAATAGGTTCAAATCCTATTCCTCTTGGAACTAACTCTGCAACATTTGCTATACAAAATACTGGCACTTCAAATAGCGGTTATGTTACTTTGCAGCTTAGTCCAGATGGTACAACTTGGATAGATGATATATCACCTGTTATGACGCTTCCTTCACTGGAGCCTGGTCAAAGCATTATTCTAAATACTAGGGGTCATATGGCTTATGTACGTGCAGCTGTTCAATCTGTAGTAAGTGGTCAATCAGCTCAGCTCACTATTACACCTAGTATCTGGAATCTTTAATATAGAGCTAGGGAACTACTAAATTTATAATAGTTCCCTAGCAAAAATTATTTATTTTATTATTTCTATACTTCCAGAACTTATATTGGCATCTAGTTTCTTATAAGGCCCATTTCCAACTTTCCCCAATACCGTTCTTTCATCATCATCCTTATCTGTAGGGAAATTAGTTTTTATATTTCCAGAAGAATAACTTCCATTAAACTCAAAACTCAAATTATTTGGTACATTTAATCTTATATTTCCCGAACTTGCTTCAACCCTTGAATAATCTTTTATATCCGCATATAAAATTCTAATATTACCAGATCTATTGCTTATCTTTCCAGAACCTGAAATAGAATTTATATATACATTTCCCGAATGAGAATCTACATCATACTCATTAACTTTTAATTTTTCTAATTCAATATTTCCAGAAGAAAGCTTGAAAGAAGCTTTTTTAGCATCAATACTATAGTTGCTTTTTATATTTCCAGAATGTCCAGTATACCTTAACTCATCTAATTTCATAGCAGATAAAAACTTAATATTTCCTGAAGAATCTTCTATAATTAAATCTTTTTCATAATTTTTAGGAATATACAAATATATCTTTTCATTAAACCTAAAATTAAATAGATTAAAGCTTCTACGCTCAGTATCACATTTTATATTTATTTCATTTATGCTTTTGCCTATGGTGAATTTTTCATCATCATTAATTTTGTTATATGCTGTTTGTACAACCTTAAGTTTTGAATCTTCAGTAGTTTGTATTTCTATATCGGAACCTGAGTAATCTAAAAAATTAATTTCACTGCAATTTTCAATACTCATTGTTTCCTGTTTTTGAAGCTTTGAGCTGCCTTTTATTATCATAAAACTATCTCCATATTTTGTTCCTCTAACAAGTACAGCTATAAGCAATATAATTATTACTACTAGTATTGCGATAGTCAGCTTTATCATTCTTTTATTCATATTATCACTTCCTAAGCTCCAATACTAAACACACAATCCTATCCACTGCTACTCCCATTATAAATATAATCCAAGATATTTCAAAGTTATACCAGGTAAAGCTAACTGCAAAATATACGACTAAAACTATACACCAAACTATAACCCTCAATGATTTCTTTACTTCTTTTTGAGTATTATTTTGATTTCTCCATTCCTTAAAATCTTCTACCATTGAGTCATCTACCTTATCATACTTTGTTTTAGGCTTTGAAAGCGCATTATATATTAATATAAACGTAGCCACAGCAATTATTACAAACATTACAACATCAGCTATACCACTTGACAAATTCAAATAATCATTGCAAAACATTTCCGCTGCTACACTTATTATATAAAGTGCAACTGCAGTTGCAACAAGCACAGCAGATTTTTTTCTTTGATTTTCTATTTTATCGTATTCATCTTTATTGTTATTTTCTTTTTCATCTAATTCTTTTATTATGCTATCTACATCGCCAACCCCAGCTATTGCAATATTAATAGCTTCATCTTCACTTTTTCCTTCCTTTATCAAGTCATCATATTTATCAATAAGATTAGCCGTAAATTCCTCTTTAATTTCATATGCCGCTTTTGTATTAGGCGCATTCTCAAAGAGTTTATTAACCCTAACTCTTAATTTTTCATACATACTACTTTCCTCCATTGATCAATTTATCAATTAAAACCTTAGATTCATCCCAATCTGCCTTATTCTTTTGTAAAGCTTCTAAGCCTAAAGGAGTTATTGAATAATATCTTCTTCTTGCCCCAGTAGTCTCATCGCCCCAATAAGATCTAATTAATCCCAGCTTTTCAAGTCTCTTGAATGCAGAATATAGCGTTGCCTCTTTAAGCTCATATTTATTATTAGTTTTCTGTTTTATTGATTTATTAATCTCATATCCATAACTATCCTTTTCAGCTAAATGCGATAAAATTATTGTTTCTGTATGACCTCTTATTATATCTGATGTTATAGACAAGTAATCACTTCCTTGTATTCTATCTTATATATACAATATCATAATATACCTCGCCTGTCAAAGTATGTTGTATAAAAAAATAAGAACATAAAGTATATAACTCCTAGTTCTTAAAATTCACAATATTATTTTAATAATATCTATTCTTAGGAATAACTAAAGCACAAATAATATATCCAATTATTCCACTGCCACCAGCCATAATAAAAAGAATCCATAATATCCTTACAATAGTAGAATCTATATCAAAATACTCTGCAATTCCACCACAGACACCGCAAATTTTTTTATCATCACTAGATAAATACAACTTTTTAGTCATAAAATCACCACCCTTTATATCTATATTATTCAAATTTTACACATATGTAATCAAACTACTGCTAAGTAACAATGCTTCGTCACATTAAAAAAATTCTATAAATCTAAGCCTCAAAAATTTATTATAATTTTTTTAAACTGTTCCTTTAGCATTGTTACTTAACTCCCACGGTAGTGCACGAAAAAAATTCCTCCGTACCTACGGAATTTTAGGTATAAATCTTTGTAACCAATTAATTTTTTTGTTAGAGAAACGAAGTAAAATCATCGAAGGAATAATTCAAACCAAATTATGTGAATTTCAAACTTCCCTAAAGTTTATTCCCTGACCATACATTATCGCCGCACCTACTGCTGTTGCAAATTGAGCATTTAAAGGAGTATAGAATTTTATATGAAACATATCCTCTACAGCTTTTGCTATATCCTTAGATTGAGGAACATTAGTTAAATTTCCTGTAAGTACAACATCATTTGTATCATATATTTTAGTTGCAAACACTGCCATAACTCCAATTGTTTGAAATACAAGATTAATTATTCCAAGCGCAATATCTCCTTTTGATGCAAGGTCACTTATCTTTCCAAAGTTTGATGCAGTAGCATAAACAGGTAATTCTGCTGAACTTTCCGTAATTAAATCTCCTATATTAAGATCTACATTTGACAGACTTCCACCTTGTGCAGTTTTTACAATATCATTAAAATCACGTACATTTAGCATTATATTAGAAAGCCCTAAAAGCGTTCCTCCTCCTACTCCGCTTCCTCCTATATGCTTAACTCCATTTTTATCCGACATTACAAAAGTAGTACCTGTCCCCATGCTTACAACTATAGCTTTATCAAGTTTAGTTAAAAACAGTCCTCCTCTTCCTATTGCATCAAATTCATCTACCCTACCTGTGGGTATACCATGAATTCTTTCCTTTAAATGTGACGCTCCAACTCCCGTTACCATAATTCTCTCAATATCTGAAATTGCAAGCTTATTGACACTCATAAATCTTCCAAATGCACCATAAATACATGAAATAGGATCACTTGCTTTTACAAACATTGGACTAAACATCTCACCTTTATCAAAACCTACTATTTTAGTAGTGCTAATTCCTGCATCAATACCAATAACCTTAGCCAATTAATATGCTCCCTTCAAATCAACTTATAACTAAGTCTTAATACATAACTCATAATCTAAATTTAATAATACTTCTGCTGCCCAAACCCCGCGGCCTCACTTAATAATCTGCTTTCAGTTTCTT
>NZ_JBJIAA010000003.1:0-69344 GCF_045310695.1 Clostridium neuense | reverse complement strand
TTTTTGTACCTGAAAACTTCCTACTTTGGGTTATAGAAGGATAATGGGCTCACGCCCAAACCCCGCGGCCTCACTTAACAATCTGCTTTCAGTTTCTTTTTGTACCTAAAAACTTCCTACTTTGGGTTATAGAAGGATAATGGGCTCACGCCCAAACCCCGCGGCCTCACTTAACAATCTGCTTTCAGTTTCTTTTTGTACCTGAAAACTTCCTGCTTTGAGTTATAGAAGGATAATGGGCTCACGCCCAAACCCCGCGTATGATTATTATATAATAATTTTGCTATTTATACTATATATCTTCCAATTTACAATAAATTTATTTAACATTTTTACAATCATCTTCATATTATAAATTGTAATTTATTTTTATGGAGGAAATTATGAATTGTTTTTACCAATGTCCTTTTGCTTTTAATGCTGGATATGATGATATGTATAGAAATGAAATGCCAATGGCAGCAGATCCATATACCTACCCTCAAAACCTTCCAGGTGCTCTAAAACTAATCCAAAATGCTATTGCTGGAGAAAGAGAGGATGAACTCTTCTACGATTATTTAATAAAAGTAGCTCCAAATCAAGAAGCTAAAAATATAATAACTGGAATAAGAAATGATGAAAGAAAACATAATGCTATGTTTAAAAAAATATACCCTCAATTGGCTGGTAAACCTGTACCACCTATGGCCGAAGAAACCTTTGAAAAACCAAAATCCTACTGTGATGGAATAAGAAGGGCCTTAATGGGCGAATTAAACGCTGTAAAAAATTACAGAATGATTCTTTTTGCAATGCAAAAGAGAGTTCACATTAACATGATTACAGAAATAATTACAGATGAACTTAGGCATGCAGCTCTTTACAATTATCTCTACGCTTCTGGATGTGTTAAATAATCGTCCTAATATAAAACAATGTGCACCAGATGTAAAAATAGAAGCCGCTGTCCCTATTAGATCAGCAGCTTCGCATTTCATATTATAATTATAATTAAAATTTAGATTTTTCATTCTCTCCTCAAATTGTGATACAAATTCCTCCTGCACTCTCAAACCTTCTGCTCTATTTTCTTTATTGAAAATCTTCATAGCCTCTTGAAGATTGGTATTTTAGTACATAAATAGTTTAAGCTTAATATTGCTTCACAAATGTCATTATAATGCTTGTCTTGCTTTTTAAATTATAATATTATATAATTAATAAAAAATAAATGGCAGAGTAGGTAATTGTGGGTTACGTGCCTGAAAGACGGGGAGTTGCTTTCGGGACGAAAAACCTTTCACAAGGTTTGCCGTGCAATTACCGCATCCCGCTGCTGCATACCGGAGTTATTGCCTCCTATATGTGGCTGTATAGATATGCCATATTTCAAGGAGGTCTTTTTTATGGAAAAAATCAGCTCTCTCTCAATTTTTACGTCCAAATATTGGACTACCTCTACTTCAGAATTAAAAAAATTACGTACTCTTACTTTTGCAGGGATGACAATAGCACTTAGTATTGTTCTTAATTCCTTTTCTATACCTGTAGGCGAAAATCTTAATATTAGATTTACTTTTTTAGTATTTTCTCTTGGTGCATTAATATTTGGACCTATTACTGGCTTACTTGTCGGTGCTGCCTGTGACCTTTTAGGTTTTGTTCTTCATCCATCTGGAGTATTTTTCCCAGGATATACTTTATCAACTATGCTTGAATTTTTCATTTATGGATTATTTTTATACCGCAGTCGTATTACAATTGTTAAAATTTTTCTTACAAAGTTTTTTGTAAATTACGGAATTCATGTAGGTCTTGGAGCACTTTGGAGTAAAATACTATTTAATAAAGGCTACCTTTACTTCTTTGCAAATAGCATTATAAAAAACACAATAATGCTTCCAATAGAAGTTATTATGCTTGTCTTACTGCTTCAGCTTCTTTTTCCAGCACTTACACATATGGGTATGGTGCAAAAGGAGAATTGTAAGCATATACCTTTTATCTAAAAAATAACCTTATGTGGAGGAAAATAAAATGAATATAGCGGATAATCAATATTTAAATATAGTTGAAAATATATTAAAGAACGGCTACTATAGCCAAAACAGAACTGGAATAGCTACATATAAACTACCTCATCAAACTATGCAATTTGATTTATCTAAAGCTTTTCCAATACTCACGACAAAATTTGTAGCTTTTAAAACAGCCGTTAAAGAGCTTCTTTGGATATATGAAGCTCAATCAAATGATGTAAGAGAGCTTCAAGCTCAAAATGTTCACATATGGGATGAATGGATGAGGGAAGATGGAACCATAGGAAAAGCTTATGGATATCAAGTAGCAAAATTTAAACAAATTGATAAATTAATTAATACATTAAAAACTGACCCTCAAAATAGGAGAATGATAATATCACTTTGGAATATAGAAGATTTACCAGATATGGCTCTACAACCTTGCTGTTATGAAACTCTTTGGGACGTTACAGATGATAAACTCAACTGTATGCTTGTTCAAAGAAGCGGCGATTTTCCTCTTGGAGTTCCCTTTAACATGTGCCAATATGCCGTTTTAGTTCATCTCATTGCACAAATTACAGGTTTTAAACCAGGAATATTTACTCATGTTATAAATAACGCTCACATTTATGAAAACCAAGTAGAAGGCATGAAGCTTCAACTTACTCGTAAAAATGCTGCTTATGATGCACCAAAGCTCTGGATAAATCCTGAAATAAAAGACTTCTATGATTTTACAATAGATGATATAAAACTTATGAATTATAAACATCATGATAAAATAAGTATGGAGGTGGCTGTGTAATGCTAAGTATCATCGCGGCTATCAATGAAAACTATGTTATTGGCAAAGATAATAAACTTCCATGGCATATATCAGAAGATCTAAAAAGATTTAAAAAGTTAACCACTGGTAAAACCATTATAATGGGAAGAAAAACCTTTGAATCTCTGCCAAGCGTTCTTCCAAACAGAAAACACATAGTCATAACAAATAATATAAATTATAACTATGACAATGATAATGTTGAAGTAGTTCATAGAATAAACGATGTACTTAAATATAAAAATTGCGAGGATGAAGTTTTTATAATAGGCGGTGGAAAAGTTTACGCAGAATTTCTACCTTACTGTGAAAAATTATATCTTACAAAAGTACATTCAAATCAAGGTGGAGATACTTTCTTTCCTAAGTTTGATATAAATAATTACGAAATTATTGAAAATGAAAAAAATGATTCTGGTAATATTAAATACTCTTTCCTTACCCTCAAACTAAAATATCATATATAACTTGCTATTGACTGTCTCCTTGGGTATTAGTTTATACTGTTAAATATAATATCTGAGGAGGTTTTTTATATGAAAATAAGTGAGGTTATGGACATTACATCCCTTACTAAAAGGGCAATAAAATATTATGAAGAAAATGAATTAATCAGTCCATCAATAAATACACTTAATAATTATAGAGATTACAGTGAAAATGATGTTGAAAAGCTAAAACAAATTTCTGTTCTCAGAAGTTTTGATATACCTATAAAAGAAATAAAAAAGATACTAATGAAACCTGAAGAAATTGAAAAAGTACTTGCAAATCACTTGGCCAAACTAAAATCACAAGTTGCAAATATAGAAAAGTGTGAAGAAATCCTTCAAGCTTGTGTAACTGATATTAATTCTAAAGCTTCAGACATAAAAAAAATTACCAATAACATGCTACTCCTAAAAAAAAGTTTCGATATGAATGAACAACAAAAAGAAAACTATATGAAGAGGGAATTAACACAAATTTTTCCTGGATTCTTTGGCAAATATATTTGTTTGAAGCTTTCAAATTATCTTGATGAACCTCTTGACAGTAAAGAAAAGGAACAAGCTTGGCTTCATCTTGTCAAAACATTAGATAGTAGCAAACAATTAAACGTAAGTAATGAACTATTAGAAAGTTTTGAATCAGATAATCTCAATTGGAATTTGATTGAAGAGATAATAATATGCAGAAATAAAGAATTCTATGCCATGGAAAAAGAAGAAATTAAAGATTATGTAGAGCATTTGTACGACCTTGAGCCAACTGAAATTGATTTAAAATTACTTGAACAACTTATTAGCTATGAAAATTCTAAAGAAAATATCTCATATATCAATAACTTACTTAAATTAATAGATGAAGATTTAAAAATTCTCAGCTCAAAATATACAAAAATACAAGAAAATATTTTGGTTGCAAATTATGAGTTAAAAAAATCATATTTAAACTTGCCTAAAGACAGTGAATCAAAAAATAATATAAGTTTAGTTACACTACCGCAAATGACTTTTGTTGGTTTAGAGTACACGACATTTATATCTCTAAAAAAAGTACCCAAGTTAATTGATAACTTTAGAAATAGACTTAAAGAAATTAACAACGTTATAAATCCTACAGATATATACACAATAAATGGAATTGACAGTCTCCTGCAATATGAAAAACCTAAAACTTTTAAACTTAATTTTTCATTTATAATAGCCGTGCAGGTTTCAAAAGTAGAACAAATTCCAAATGACATGAAAGCATTTACTATTCCAGCTCACCAGCATATTTGTTATACCTTAAAAGGAAATAAAAATCTAAAATCATTTATAAAAGATGAACTACCCATAGTAACTTTTATTACTCAATCGTATAAGGTTGCAAAATTTCCTGTATTGACACTGTATAATAATGAATATAAAACAAATAATCCAGAATCAATTGTTTATAATTACATGGCAATAGAGACAGTTTAAATTTATGCCATGCTAGAAATTCTCACTTTCAAACATGGCTTTTTTTAAATTCAATCATTTAAAATCATTAATCTTTATTATATTTAAAAACTTTCCACATTGTGCCACCACTCACATAACTTTTTTATCTACATAAATGCCACCTTATTAATTATATCATAAAAAATTTCTTCTAAAATGTAAAACAGCAATAGTATTTATAATAACTATTACTGTTTTTATATTTCTGCTCATTACAAATTATTTATAATCTTTAATGTTTCATAAATCGTAGGCATATCAACAATATTTTTACCATAATGAGCATATCCTACTGTGCCTTCTCCATCAACTATAAATAAAGCTGGAAATTGTGAAGTAACAATGCTTCGTCGCGTTAAAAAAATCCTATAAATCTAAGTGGTGATTTTAAGCAAGTGCTTGCTTGAGGTATAGAAGGATAACGATCATATACGTGGTTTGGGATGTAATCCCATTATCCTTCTTTAACTTGTATTAGTCATCTATATATTAGCCCACGCCCCGTGTATGTTTACTCGCTATCGCTCAGACAGATTGAAATATCTAAGCATTTTAGGCATATGTATCGCCTCAAATTAAAAAATTTTCTTATTTTCATTCATAAAATGTACACTTTGCCAATTACTAGTATTATAATTATAATATCATATATAATTTATTGCGATAACAAATTTTAAAGTTTATAAATAATTTTATGAAGGAGCATTATGTACTATGATTAGAAATATTTTAATGAATACATTACTTTTATTTGTCTTAATAGCTGGAATCATGAGCTTCCTTACAGCTATTATTAGTCCATCAAAGCTACTAAAATTAACAAAAGAATATAATCTTATAAAAAACGAAAAAGGTTTTACAAAATACACTCAAAAATTGTATTCAATCTTCGGATTAATGTGCATTATTATTTCTCTTTTAACACTTTTCAAAATTATTGATAATCTTTTTTTTGCAATTATAATGTGCCTATTTTCAATTGCAGTAAGTTTTATAAATCCTAAAGCAATAAAAAAATACAGCCAAAAATAAAAAGTGAAGTTTGACTTTCTTTTCATTATAGAAAGTCTTAATTTCTATGTTTAAAGTTTTAAATCTATATTATTTTCCATCCCATTAGCGAATAGGAGATGGTTTAATATTCTTTGGTATCGGACATTTGTATGTCTCGCCGCCAAGTCTTTCTTTAAACTCACTCTTTGCCTTTTCAATAAGTTCGTGATTCTCAAAAAGTTCTATGCCTGAAAGTGCAAGTACCTTACTAGCCTCAAGCATTCCCTTATGAAAAAGCTTTTCTTTTCCCTGTGCCACTAACTGCCAGGAATGTCCTGGAGTATCCTTTGCATAGCAAACTGTTGTTATTTGAGCTGTTGGAGTATTCCAGCTTACGTCTCCAACATCCGTAGAACCAGGCATAACCTCATTGGTTTTTCTATATGGATATACTATATCTATTACTTCTTTGTTCTTTATTTCTTCTGCCATCTTTTCAGCTTCACTTCCATAATAGTTAGAAAGCTTCTCTTCATTTACTTTCTTTTCCCTATCACTTAAAGTTTTCCTTATCTCTTTGGCAAATTCTATATCATCTCTATCTACCGCAACAGGTCCAACCTTTTCAAAATTCTTGTAAAGCACTTTATCTAGAGTATCATTAAGAATAAGATTTGAGCTTCCCCTATCAAAAACAATTTCAAGTTCTGTATCAGTCATAAGTGCTGCACCCTTAGCAATATTTACAACCCTATCATATATTGCCTTTGCATCCTTCATTTTAGGTGCACGAATTTGATAAAGAACTGCTGCATTTGCCTGCACTACGTTTGGTGAAAGTCCTCCTCCATCAGTTATAGCGTAATGAATTCTTGCCTCTTGTATAACATGCTCACGAAGAAAATTTGCACCTACATTCATAAGTTCCACAGCATCTAAAGCACTTCTTCCTAAATGTGGACAAGCTGCTGCATGTGCACTTTTTCCGTGAAACTTGAAATAAACTTGAAGTGTTGCTAAGAAATTCATTGACCACACAGCATTTTCGCTTCCTGGATGCCAGGTTAATGCTGCATCAACATCTTTAAAATATCCCTCTCTAGCTATATACGCTTTTCCTGAACCACTTTCTTCTCCAGGACATCCATAAAATCTTACAGTTCCTTCTATATTATGTTTCTTCATATAATCCTTAACTGCAATAGCAGCTGCCATAGCACCCGTACCTAAAGCATGGTGCCCACACCCATGACCTTTGCCACCTTTTACAATTGGCTCTTTAACAGGTAAATCTGCTTTTTGGCTCATTCCATATAATGCATCAAATTCTCCTAAAAATGCAATTACAGGTTTTCCGCTGCCATAACAAGCAACAAATGCTGTTTTCATATCAGCTATGCCTTCTGTTACTCTAAATTCTTCCTCTTTTAAAATTCTACGTAAAAGCTCCGAAGATTTGTATTCCTCAAATCTTGTTTCTGCGAACTCCCAAATTCTATCACAAGCTTTTGTATATATATCCTGTTTTTCTTCAATTAGCTTTATTACTTCATTAATATTTTTCATAAGTTCTCCTCCGTATATATATTTGAAATACTTAAATTACAAGTAGTTTCAAAACATTAAGAGTAACAAGTAGAACGAAGGTTATTTTTACACTTTGGCAGAAAATTTTTAAAACTTAATGATAACACTTATTTATAAAAATAATTAAAGAATTAGATTTATAAAACAAATTTAAAGATTTTCCATAATTAAATAGAGTAAAACCATCCTTCTCTCTACTCCCTACTCTCTACTCTAATTTGGGTTTTGCTCCATCTGGAATAGGTGAAACATACTCTTCTCCATCAAGTCTTTCTTTGAGTTCTGCTTTTGCTTCATCTATAATACTTTTGTTTTCGAAAGCTTCAATTGCAGATAATGCCATTACCTTGCCTGCAAGAAGCAACCCTTTATGGCACAAAGTTGATTTTCCCTGTGCAACTGCCTGCCATGAATGACCTGGTGTTCCAAGCATCCAGGTCGAAGTGTTACATTGAGATGTTGGTACAACCCAACTTACATCTGCAACATCTGTAGTACCAGGCATAGTTTCATTGCTTGATTCAAATGGCTTTATAAAATTAGCTATTGGACTTTCCTTTGCTTTTTCCTTTAATTCTTTACTTAGATTCTTAAGTTCAGCATTTTTTTCTTCTTCAGACAAAGTACTTCTTAGTTTTTCTGCAAATTCAATATCGTTTTTATCCACTCTAACTGGTCCAAGCTTTTCTAGGTACTTATACATTACTTTTCCAAGAGTATCGTTAGGAATTAAGTTAGAATCTGCACAATCAAATACTATTTCAAATTTTGTATCTGTCATTAGTGCTGCTCCCTTAGCTATATTCACTACACGATCATATATTTCTTTAACCTGTGAAAACTTAGGAGCACGAAGCAAATAAACAACTTCTGCATTAGCTTGTACAACATTTGGTGAAAGTCCTCCTCCGTTAGTCATTGCATAATGCATTCTTGCCTCTGGAATAACATGTTCTCTTAAATAATTAACACCTATATTCATCAATTCTATTGCATCTAAAGCACTTCTTCCTAAATGTGGACAAGCTGCTGCATGTGCACTTTTTCCATAGAACTTAAAATACACCTCAATATCAGCTAAAGAACTTGTACTTGTTATTTGATTTATAGTATCTGGATGCCAAGTCAAAGCTAAATCAACATCATTAAAAAGCCCCTGCTTTACCATAAAAGTTTTACCCGAACCGCCTTCTTCTGCAGGACATCCAAAGTAACATATAGTACCTTGAATATTGTTTTCTTTCATATAATCTTTTACACCAACAACTGCTGCAAGTGCTCCTGCTCCAAGTGCATTATGACCGCAGCCATGTCCATTTTCCCCAGGGCATACGGCTTTCTTTTCAGCTGTTCCAGCTTCCTGATTCATATTAAATAATGCATCGTATTCACCTAAAATAGCTATCTTAGGTTTTCCACTACCGTAGGATGCTATAAATGCTGTTTCCATACCTCCCACAGATCTTTTTACATCAAAATCTTCTTTTTCAAGTATGTCACAAAGTAAATCAGCAGATTTTTTCTCTTTAAATCTAATTTCTGCAAAGTCCCATATCGCATCGTTAACTTCAATAAATAATTTCTTTTTCTCTTCAATTATAGAAGATACCTTTTCTATTTTGTCCATATTATTACCACCCTTTTTATAAGTTTAGAGTAAAAAAAGAATACCATCTCAATACAAATCTCTTTAATTTTATTTACTTAAATAGTCTAGTGCAACTTGAACGTAGCAGGATGTTCCTATAGGAAGACTATCTTCATCAATTAAATAATGATTTGAATGCTGAGGGAAAACACAATTTTTTTCTTCATTTCTTGTTCCAAGCATCATAATCATTCCTGGAACCAATTTTAAATACTCTGAAAAATCTTCTGATCCCATTCCCTTTTCAGCTCCAAGTACATTACTTTCTCCAACTACTTTTCTCACAGATTTCTTCACAAATTCCGTAATTTTAGGATCATTGATGGTTACTTCAAAACCTAGCTTGTATTCCAATTCATATGTACAATCATAAGTTTCACAGGTACTTTTAATCACCTTTTCCATCCATTTTGGCATCATTTCCCTTGCATATTCGGTAAAGGTCCTATTCATTCCTGTAAGCGTCATTTCACCTGGAACTACATTAAATCTTTCACCGCCATTAGCGGTTCCTATATTTATTACAATAGGATTTCTAACATCATTCACTCTGCTTACAATAGTTTGAAGCCCATTAATTACAGCAGCAGTACACACCATTACGTCATGTCCCTCCCAAGGTGAAGATCCATGACAAGACTTACCTTTTATAACTAACTTCCATTCATCACCAGACGCCATAAATTGTCCTTCTTGGGCAACTACCTTTCCAGTTTCAACTGCTGATGCTATATGTATACCGTATATCATATCTAACTTAGGATTTTCAAGTGCCCCTCCTGAAATCATTGCTTTTGCTCCTCCCGCGGCTTCTTCAGCAGGTTGAAAAATAAATTTTACAGTACCACTAATCTTATCTTTCATATCAGATAAAATTTTCGCAGCCCCAAGAAGCATTGATATATGTGAATCATGTCCACAAGCATGCATAAAACCTTCGTTCTTCGATGCAAAGGGTAATCCTGTTTCTTCATATACTGAAAGTGCATCCATATCTGCACGAAGTCCTATAACTTTCCCTGGTTTGCCTCCATTAAGTATTCCAATAATTCCAGTTTTGCCTATACGCTTGACCTCTATATTCATTTCTTCTAATTTTTTTTCAACTATACTAGATGTCCTTATTTCCTCAAAGGATGGCTCTGGATACATATGAAAATCTCTTCTTAACTCAACAATCCATTCCTTTATCTCCTTTGCTTTATCTAACACTTCCATTTTTACTTACCCACCTTTTTATTTATTAGATTCTGCGCCCTTAGAAATAATTGAAGTATACACTCCACCATTTAATTTTTCCTTAACTTCTTTAATAAACTCATTTTATGCCAAAAAGCACCCATAAGAATGAATGCTTTTTATTAAAATTACTGCAAGAAATCTACTACTACTTGAGCATAACTTGCAGCACCTGTAGGCAAACTATCCTCGTCTATCATAAAATGATTTGAGTGCTGAGAATAGCAAATTCCCTTTTCTTTATTTCCACCGCCCAGTATCATAATCATTCCTGGAACTTTACTTGAATATTCTCCAAAGTCCTCTGAACCCATTATTTTATCAGCACCAATAACCTTATTTTCACCAACAATTTTTGAAACAGATTTTTTAACAAAATCAGTAACCTCTTTACTATTTTCTGTTATATTACAGCCCCATGTATATTCAAAATCATAAGTACAATCATAAGCTTCACAAGTACTTTTTATAACTTTTTCCATCCATTTTGGCATCATTTCTCTTGAATACTTTGAAAATGTTCTATTTGCACCTGTAAGTGCAGCCTTTCCAGGAACAACATTAAATCTTTCTCCAGCATTCATCGTACCTACATTTATTACTATAGGATTTCTTGCATCATTTACTCTGCTTACAATAGTTTGAAGTCCGTTTATTACAGCGGCAGCACAAACTATAGCATCATGTCCTTCCCAAGGTGAAGATCCATGACAGGACTTTCCGTTTATATTCAATTTCCACTGGTCAACTGAAGCCATAAAACTTCCCTCTTGAGCAACTATGTATCCCTTGTCAAGCATTGAAAATATGTGCATACCAACTACCATGTCTACCTTGGGATTTTCTAGAACTCCTCCATCAACCATTGATTTTGCTCCCCCATTAGCTTCTTCAGCTGGTTGAAATATAAATTTGACAGTTCCCTTAAGTTCATCCTTCATACTTGATAAAATTTTAGCTGCACCTAAAAGCATCGCAGCATGAGTATCATGACCGCAAGCATGCATAAAGCCAGGATTTTTAGATGAAAAAGACAAACCTGTTTTTTCTTCTACTGAAAGAGCATCTATATCTGCCCTAAGAGCAATTACCTTTCCAGGCTCTTTTCCAACAATTGTACCCAATACTCCTGTTTTACCTACACGTTTCACCTCAATACCAAGTTCTTGCAGTTTATCTGCTATAGCATTTGAAGTACGAAATTCTTCATATGATGGTTCTGGATGCATATGAAAATCTCTTCTAATGTCAATAATCCATTCTTTTATTTCTTCTGCTTTTTCTAAAGTACTCATCAATAATCGCCCCCTAAATTCAACTCACAATGCACAATTCACAGCTTCTGATGTAAGGAAGATAAATCATCCTTCACTGTACTCTGGTTTTTAGTTTGCAACATTTTCATATTGCTGCCTATATCAACATTTATTCAACTTTTAAGTGCGGCTTTACATCAGCCGGTATAGGGCAGACATATTCTTCTCCATTCAGCCTTTCCTTCAGTTCTGCCTTTGCCTTTGTTATTATTTCATCATTTTCAAAAAGTTCTAAGGCTGAAAGGGCCATAGCTTTACCTGCTAAAAGCATAGCCTTATGTAAATAACTGCATTTTCCCTGAGAAACTACCTGCCAGGAATGACCAGCAGTTCCAGAAGCCCAACAGGATGTATTTATTTGTGCTGTTGGTACAACAAAACTTACATCTCCTACATCTGTTGATCCTGGTGCAGCCTTTTCTGTAAACTTGTACTCCTTTACGGAATCTACTATAAATTTGCCACTTGCTTTTTCCTCATCACCTAATGTATTTTTAATCTTTTTAGCAAACTCTTCTTCTTCTTTAATCAATTTTATTGGTTCAAGTTCTAAAAGTTTTTCATACATTACTTTATTTAAAGTATCATTTACAATAACATTTGAAGCAGCCTTATCAAATATTATCTCTACTTTAGTGCCTGTCATAAGCGCTGCACCTTTAGCTATGCTTTTAACTCTCTCATATATTTCCTTAGCTTGTGACATCTTTGGTGCCCTTACAAGTAAAAGTTCTTCTGCAAATGCCTGAACAACATTAGGTGAAAGTCCTCCACCGTTTGTAAGCGCATAGTGCATTCTTGCATCTTCTATTACATGTTCTCTTAAATAATTTATTCCAACATTCATAAGCTCTACTGCATCTAAAGCACTTCTTCCTAGATGAGGGCATGCTGCTGCATGGGCACTTTTCCCGTAAAATCTTACATAAGCCTGTATATTTGCAAGCGTACTTCCTTCAACTACCCCAGTTACATCTGATGGATGCCATGTAAAAGCAGCATCAATATCACTAAAAACCTTCTCTCTTACCATATAGGTTTTTCCTGAACCGCCCTCTTCTCCCGGACATCCAAAGTAGCATATGGTTCCTTTAAGATTATTTTTAACCATATAATCCTTTACTGCAACAACAGCTGCAAGTGCCCCAACTCCCAAAGCATTATGCCCGCACCCATGTCCATTTCCATTCTCAACAACTGCTTGCTTCTCATCTATATTAGCCTTTTGACTTAGATTATATAAAGCATCATATTCCCCTAAAATACCAATTTTGGGCTTTCCATTGCCAAAAGTAGCAACAAATGCTGTATCCATACCAGCTACAGCCTTTGTAATAAAAAATCCTTCTTTCTCTAATATGTCACATAAAAGCTTACTAGACCTATACTCTTGAAATCTTGTCTCTGCAAACTCCCATATCTTATCATTTGCATATATAAATTCACCCTTTTTATCTTCAACTAACCTTGAAACCTCTTCTGAATCTATCGTAAATAGCCCCCCCTTATTTCATGCTCATACTATGTATAGACAGCTTGAAATCTTTAAAATATATTTATCAAAACTCTACAAGTAATACTTTTTTCAGTGCATAATGCACAGTTCACAGTTAAGGTTGACTTTCTTCCGCTTCACTGCAGAAAGTCTTAAAACTTAATTCTGGATAAAAAAAATAAAACTCGAGTCATATTTAATTCAGAATTTTGAAAATATTTAGATTTTTTCTCGCCACTACAAAAATACTTGTATGCCCCAATTTTTCGTAGTATAACGGAGAAAATTTTTCCTTAATATCGCTTATGTGAAATTATAGTATTGAGAAAACTGTTTAAAAAATTTTCAATAAATCTTGCTTGTAATTTCGAAAATCATTAAGACTAGAAGGATAATGGGTTAAAACCAAACCCCCGCATATGTTTACTTTCAATCTTTTTGAGGCAAAAGCGAGTAAACATACACGGGGTTTGGGCTTTGCCCATTATCCTTCTATACCTTAAGCAGTTACTCGCTTAAAACCAGCACATAGATTTATAAATTCTATTTAACGCACTGATAAAATATCATTTCACATTATCTGAATTTCTTTGGATCAAGTGCATCTCTCATACCATCACCAATGAAATTAACAGATAAAACACTTACTATTATCATTACACCAGGTGGTATCCAAAGCCAAGGCTGTGATGTTAAAACAGATATAGACTGAGAATCCGTAAGCATATTACCCCAGCTTGCTGTAGGCGGCTGAACTCCTAAACCCAAGAAACTAAGTGATGCCTCCATTATTATTGCATTTGCTATTCCAAAAGTTATATTTACAAGGATTGGTGCAAATATGTTAGGAAGTATGTGCAAGAATAATATTCTAGGAGTTTTAAACCCCAATACAACAGTAGATTTTATATAGTCAGATTCTTTTACAGAAAGTGTACTACCTCTTACAAGACGAGCTATTGATGGCCATCCCAAAAATCCAAGCACAATTATTACATTAGAAAGCTTTGGTCCAACAATACTTACTATTACCATGATAAGCATCATTTGAGGGAAGGACATAAACATATCTGCTACTCGCATTATTAACATGTCAATCCAACCACCAGCATATCCAGATAGAAGACCTAAAGTAGTTCCAATTACAGCACTTATTGCAACTGCTCCTATGCCAACTATTAAGGATACTCTAGCTCCATATATAAGACGGCTCAAAACATCTCTTCCAACCTTATCGGTACCAAGTAAATGATCTCCACTCGGTGCTCCACTAAATACATTTGTAACCTTATATGGATTTTGTGGAGCAATTATTGGTGCTAAAACTGCACATACCACTAATATAATCATAATTACCACACCAAAAACTGCCAGCTTATGTTTTAAAAATCTATGGACTACGGCTTTTATGTAGCTTTCGTCCTCTTCATTTTCAACAGATTCAAAAATTAAAGAGTTATTATTTTCAACTTCAGTTTTTACTTCAGACATTAATATCACCCCTTAACTATATTTAATTCTTGGATCAACAACAGAATAAACAATATCAGTTAATAAATTAGCAAATAAAACCATTATTGCTGCTAAAAGATTTAATCCCATTATTGTTGGATAATCACGACTCATTATGGACTGAATTGTAAGTTGTCCTATTCCAGGCCATGAAAAAATTTGCTCTGTTATAGTTGCTCCACCAAGTAAAGTTGCAATTTGAAGGCCTATAATAGTAACAATAGGAATAAGTGCATTACGAAGAGCATGCTTTGTTATTACTAAACGCTCAATTACTCCTTTTGCCCTTGCTGTTCTTAAGTAATCCTGCTCCAAAATTTCCAGCATACTTGATCTTACATACCTTACAAATAGACCTGCTGTATTAACTCCAAGAACAACAGCTGGAAGTATAAGATGTCTTATTCCATCAACAAATCCACTGTCACTTCCAAGAGTAATCATACCTCCAGATGGAAGAAGTCCAAGTTTTAACGCAAATATATAAATTAAAGTAAGTCCTAAGAAAAATGTAGGCATTGATATTCCTAAAAGAGATCCTGTTGTACAAATATAATCTAATACTGAATACTGTTTTGTTGCACTCAAAATTCCAAGTGGAATTGCTATAATAATTCCGAGTATTAGAGATGCCCCCATAAGCTCCAATGTTGGTAAAATTCTTTCTCCAATAATTTGTGATACAGGTCTAAAGGATGTTAATGAATATCCCATATTACCATGTAATAAATTTTGAAGCCAACTTATATATTGAACATATACCGGTTTATTTAACCCAAGTGCTGCTTTTCTAGCTGCAAGGTCTGCCGCTGTCATATGTGGATCAACTATCATATCGAGTGGACTTCCTGGTGCCATGTTTATTATTGCAAAGCTAATTATAGTAACACCAAACAATACCACTAAAGCTATTCCTAAACGTCTAATAATGTAATTTAGCACAGAACTAACCCCCTTCTAAAATTAATTACACTAGATGGCATGCTACTGCATGATCACCATCTTTTAATTCTGGCTCTTCTTTACTGCATATATCTTTTGCATAAGGACAACGTGTGTGAAATCTACATCCACTTGGTGGATTTGCAGGACTTGGCACATCGCCTTCCAATATAACTCTCTTTTTTCCTCTTAAATGTGGATTTGGTACTGGATATGCACTTAAAAGTGCTTTTGTATAAGGATGCTGTGGATTATTAACTATCTCATCAGTTGTTCCAATCTCAACAATCTTTCCTAAATACATTACTGCTATACGATCGCTTACATATTTAACTGCACCAAGTCCATGAGCAATAAATAAGAACGTTAAATTGAACTCCTTTTGAAGTCCTTTAAGCAGATTTAAAACCTGTGCTTGAGTAGAAACATCAAGTGCCGAAACTGGCTCATCACAAATAATAAATTTAGGCTTAAGTGCTAATGCTCTTGCAATTCCTATTCTTTGGCGCTGCCCACCAGAAAATTCATTAGGGTAACGATTTTTAGCATTCTTCTGCAAATCAACACTTGCAAGTAGCCTGTCCACTTCCTTTGAAATCTGATCTGCTGGAACGGTGTTATGAACTTTAAGTGGCTCTGATAATATTTCACTTACTCTTTTACGTGGATTAAGTGAAGAATATGGATCCTGAAATATAATTTGAATATCAGAACGAAGCTTAAGCATTTCTTTATTTGAGTATTTTGCAATATCCTGACCTTCAAATATAATCTCTCCTTCATTAGGATGCTCTAATTTTATAAGAGTTCTTCCCATTGAAGATTTACCACAACCGGATTCTCCAACAAGTCCTAAGGTTTCACCTGGATATATTTTAAAACTAACTCCATCAACCGCTTTCACATACCCTACAGTTCTAGAAATTATTCCCCTTTTTATAGGATAATAAGTTTTTAAATTTTTAACCTCAATTAATGGCTGTACTTTTTTATTAACTTCTGCATTACTCATTCGCTTCACCACTCTTTTTTATCTTATCTTCAACTAAAAAACATCTTACTAAATGCCCTTCTTTTATCTTCTTAAGTTCTGGAACTTCCTTTTTACATCTTTCCGTTGCTTTTGAGCACCTCGTATGAAATCTACAACCATCAACCATTTTTTGAAGTGAAGGTACAACTCCTGGAATGCCCTCTAAAGTATCTTCTTCAGCATCATCTATTTGTGGTATAGAATTCATAAGTGCTTCTGTATATGGATGCTCTGGATTATCAAATAGTGTAAATACATCTGTTTCCTCAACTACTTGTCCAGCATACATTACTATAACCTTATCAGCCATTTCCGATATTACTCCAAGATCATGAGTTATTAACATTACAGACATTCCATAGCTTTCACGGAGCCTCTTTATAAGTTCAAGTATTTGAGCTTGTATTGTAACATCAAGTGCTGTTGTAGGCTCATCCGCAATAAGAAGCTTAGGCTTACAAGATAAAGCCATTGCTATCATTACTCTTTGTCTCATTCCTCCAGAAAGCGTATGAGGATAATCGTCTATTATCTCTTCTGCTCTTGGTATTCCAACTTCTTTAAGCATTTTTATTGCATATTCTCTTGCAGCCTTTTTATCCATTTTCAAATGAAGCATTATAGCTTCTATCATTTGGTTTCCAATTGTAAATAAAGGATTTAAAGAAGTCATAGGTTCCTGAAATATCATGGACATTTTATTTCCACGAAGTTCATGCATTTCTTTCTCACTTTTTTTAGCTATGTCTTCTCCTTCAAAAATCACTTCTCCACTTTTTATCTTTCCATTTTTACCAAGAAGCCTCATGAGCGAGAAAGAGGTAACACTCTTTCCACACCCAGATTCTCCAACTATTCCAATTGTCTCTCCTTTTTTTAGGGAAAAGGTAACATCATCAACTGGAACAACTTCATTTCCTTCTATTGTAAATGCTGTTTTTAAATGATTAACTTTAAGCAAATCATCCATATTTTTTCACCACCAATTATAAAATAAGCTACTTTTTACTTTACATCCCACTTTTCAAGTTCGGAATACATTCCAAAAGAACTTGGTTTTCCGTAAATTACTCTTTTATTGTATATTCCTTGATCTATAGGGCAATATACTCCTGGTGCAGGCATGTCATTAGCATATATTTCTTGAACTTGATCGTAAATTTTAGCACGATCTTCAGCTCCTACAGTAACTTTACCTTTCTCCAGTAAATCATCTACTTGCTTATTGTTGTATGCACTTAAATCTAGTAGTTGACCACTTGATATATATGAAGAAATATCAGGGTTAACAACGTCAATATTAAGTCCAACTATATATAAATCAAATTGATGCTTTTTAGCAAGCGATAAACTTGTAACGAAATCATATTTTTGTATTTGAACTTTAATTCCTACTTCTTGAAGATTTTGGGCTATTATATTTGCTGCTTGTTCACGAACTGTGTTTCCTGTAGGTACATTAAACTTAAGTACCTTGCTTGAATCCCAATTTGCTTCCTTTAATAATTGTTTTGCTTTTGCTGGGTCATATCCACCAAAGTCAGCATTTTTATTAAAGAACTTGCTTGATGGAGTATATGGTCCAACTGCTGTTTCCCCTGAACCCTTCAAAAGATTCTTAACTATTTGTTCTCTATTTATAGCATATGAAATAGCTTTTCTAACCTTTGGATCTTTTACAACCGTAGTATTTATCTCTAAAGTTTGAAGTGTATTAGATTTCTTATCTGGATTGAAAGTCACATTTTTCATTGCTTTTATTTTTTCAATGTCATCAATAGGAACAATTCCTATATTAGGTTCATTCATGTCAATTTCTCCACTTTGAAGCTGAACTGTTATTTCAGTACTTTGCATTATTTTAAAGTTAAGCTGAGTAAGTTTAGGTGTTCCTCTAAAATAATCTTTGTTAGCAGCCATTTGTACATACTGATCTTTCTTATATGTAACTAATTTAAATGGACCATCTGTTACAGTAGGGTTCTGGAAGAAAGCTGCTTTAAACATCTGATCAAGTGGTGTTGACTGAAGTACATGTTTAGGAACAGTTTTTAAATATTGACTTACTAAATCATTGAATACAGTTGTATCTACCGGTTGCTTTGTAACAAGATTTACAGTATAATCATCAACCTTTTTTGCACCCTCAAAGCTATCACTTCCAGAAGTGTTTTTACCATTTTCATCAAGGCCTGCTAATATATTAAATTTCGATGCAATGGTTGCTGCTACTTTAGGATTTGTTATAAGATTGATTGTAAACATAACATCATCTGCTGTTACTGGTTTTCCATCTGTCCATTTAGCTTTTTTGTTTAATTTCACAACAAAGGTTTTATTATCAGTTGTTGTTATGGAATCTGCAAGTGATGGTATAAATTTTAGATCTGGACTGAGATCAAGTAATGGTCTAAATAATATCTCTGTCATATAGTTTTGAGATGAATCTGATGAATCAAGTGCATTAAATCCACTTGGTGCATTCATTATACCAATATTTACAATTTTTTTAGAATTTGAACTTGTACTTGAACTGCTTGATGTCGCCCCACCACAAGCAGACAAAGTAACCATAATCGTGCAAGTAACCGCAGCTATTAAAGCTCTAACTACCTTTGATTTCATATTCTTTTGCCCCCTAGTTTATTTATTTTAGCATATTTATTCATGAGTATAAATATACGTTGCATTATTGTTGATAATATAGTAACATATCGGCAGTTTTTTTTCAATATTAATAACAAAATAAGCTATATTTTATACATATTTTTATTTTTATGCTGTATGGAAATGTTTTCATGCTGTAAGTCTTACAACTTTTTTGTAAGAATATTCATTTTTAATTGCATAAATTGTCTCAAAAAAAGAAAGGACCTTTTATAGTCCTTTCCATAAAATTCAATTATTCAAATACTTCTATGCTACTATTAAATTCACTTTCATTTTCCTTAATTTTATTATGATTTCCAAGCACGCAAATGTAATTTTGATCAACAATATCTTTTAAGAATTTTGAAAACTCATTTATATCTTCTTTCTTAGTGTCTAGAACCTCTTTTCTCCATCTTTGTATATCAGCTTCTGTAATTCCTTTAAAGTAGTTTTCATCCGAACGTTCACCCTTTTGCCTTGGAGTTAATGGAGCATCAAGTCCAGCAAAGGTTCCTATTATATATTTTGTCATTTCATAATCATCTGCTTTAAAAGCTTCTATAAATTTATATGCATTATCATATACATTTAAAGTTTCCTTAAGATTAGGATCCCTGTATGACCAAAATAGGAAATCACCGCTTTTGGACATTGCTATAGAAACTCCATAAGCTCCGCCCATAACTCTTACATTATTCCATAAATAATCTAAAGACAATATCTTTTTAAGTACTTCTAGTTTTCCAGAATAATCATATCCAAGCTTTTTAAAATCAAAGCCTTTGCATACATATTGAACTTTACTTGAAGTAATAAGCCCTTCATTATTCTGAATTTGTTTAAGTTTAGGTAGCTCTCTATTTGCTTCCGTTTTCTTATTTTGAATGTTAAGATTAGAGAACTTATTTTTAAACTCTGAAAGAATATCCTTTTCTCCTGTTAAACTTATTATTAGGTTATCCTTATTAAATAGCATTTGTGAAACTTCTTTTAGGTTTGAACTTACTTCTTCATAGCTATTATCTAGTTTTTTATCAATATTGCATATGAATTTATAATATTCTAACCCCTTTAATTCTTCACTATATCTTCCGGAAATCGAGAAATAAGAAGTAATTCTCTTAGCGGCTACAGACTGACCGTTGCCATTTATATACATTTCCATTCTAGATTTTATCTCTTGAACTATATCTTTAAGCCTCTTCTTATTTTCAAATATACTGTGAAACATTATTTGATCCATGATCTTAAGAGCATCTTCAATTTTATCTTGAAGTACCTTAACCTTTATTGTAAATTTAGGATAATATTTATCTGTAGTATTTTTATCTACAAAAATACTATTTGTAAAGGTTATATCCCCTGTCTTTATATTTATTTCATTTGCCAATTCTTCGTATTTGTATTTCTCAGTATCAATTTTTCCTAATACTTCTTCAAGAAGCGATAAATACTTAACTTTATCCTCTGAAATATCTAATGAATCAAAATACAAATTAAAATAAGCTATTTTATTAGTAGATATTTCGTGATACAGTAATTTTGTTCCATCTAGGTCTTCCTCTAAAATAGGAAGTTTTTCTGCTTTTTCATCTATATCGTCTAAAGAAAGCATTGGAAGCTTCTTCAAATCCTCTGGTGAATCCTCACTAGCCTGCCTTTTCTTTAAGCTTTCTGTTTCCGAAACAAGTTTATTTATTTCATCTTTACTTAGAGACTTTTTTAAACCCTTAAGCTTCTCACTTAAAGCTTTGGCACTTTCCTCCGCCACTGCTTTTGAAGGTTTTATTACCACTAAGCTTTCATGTTTACTATTTAAAATATATTTTTCTATTAGCTTTTCAAAATAGTTTTCTGTTAAAGCCTTTTTTATTTGCTTCAAAGTATCTTCAAATTTCAAATTTAAAAGCGGACTCTCGTCATAAAGCCAACTATCCATAGCCTTTACACTGTACCCAAGTCCTCTAGGCATACTTCCATAATCAGCTTCTCTAAGTTGAAACTCTTTTACATTAATAGCTGCCTCTATAAGTTTCTTGTCTATTCCTTCATTAACAAGCTTTTTCAAAGTATCAAAAACTAATTTTTTAAACTCTTCTTTTTTATCTTCATTTGAATTTTTAATAGTAATAGCAAAAAACGGCTGCAATATACTATTATCATAAATTCCAAATACATCTTTACATATTCCTGCTTCCAAAAGTGCCTTTTTTAATGGTGCCGCTGGACTTTCAAGAAGAAGAAATTCAAGTATATCAAAGGCTAAATAAGTTTCTGCATCCGTAGATTTTGATACAGCAAAATTTAAACTCAAATAAGTTTTATCTCTTTCACCTTCATTAGGCAATATAGGATACTCCTCTACTAATTCAACATCGTTTCCAATAGGCTTCTGAGGTTCTATCTTTGAGTCAACCTGTATTCTTTCATAGGAACTTAAGTATTCTCTATCAAGATACTCTAATTTTTCATCCAAATCCATAGCTCCATATAAATAAATATAACTATTTGCAGGGCTATAATATTTTTTATGGGAGGCAATAAAATCTTCATATGTTAAATCTGGGATGTCTTTAGGATCTCCTCCAGATTCAAAGCCATATGCATTATCTGGGAAAAGTGAGTTTTGTATTTTTCTCATTAAAATTCCTTCTGGTGATGAAAATGCTCCCTTCATTTCATTATAAACAACACCTTTATACGTTATATCATCTTCAGGTTTGTCAAGTTCATAATGCCAGCCTTCTTGCTCTAATATCTGCTTTGTTTTATATATATTAGGATGAAGCACAGCATCCATATAAACATCAATTAAATTTAAAAAATCCTTATCATTTTTACTAGCCACAGGATACATAGTTTTATCACTAAAGGTAAAGGCATTTAAAAATGTGCTTAAAGAACCTTTTAAAAGTTCAACGAAAGGCTCCTTAACTGGATACTTATCTGAACCACATAATACAGAATGTTCTAAGATATGAAATACACCTGTGCTGTCTTTTGGCGGTGTTCTAAAGCTTATAGAAAAAACTTTGTTGCTGTCATCATTTTCTAAATATAAAAGCTTTGCTCCACTCTTAATATGTTCAAACATAAAAGCTTTAGAGCCTATCTCTTTAATTTCTTCTTCATATATAAATTTAAATCCATGGTAGATACTGTCCTTATTAAAAGAATTCATTATACTTCCTCCTTATACTGTAATACATTAAAATTATGTAATCTTTAAACTTAATTTAATATAAAATTACAATTGATATCTTCCAATCTCCAATACACGTTTCATAGTTAAAGCTGTTTTTTAATAGCGTTAGCAAAAAACATCCTTAGTTATACATTATGAACTGCGCACTAAGTTTAGCTTAGATGCCTATGCCTATTATCAAAAATTAGAGTTTCGATGTGTATTATCCTTTATACTTTATATTTCCTTTTTTATCATATAAAAATACATAAAATATTAATATGTTATAATTATAGCAAATACTTATGTTAAATTATACCTTTATAAATTTATTTTCCATAAAATTCATAGTAATTTCATTTGTATAAACGTTTCTAGCTATAAAATAATATATGGTTTCTACCACTATAAAAATGCAGCTAATAATTGCATTACAGTATAAATTTCCAAGCACAGCCGAGCTATCTTTACTAACAAATATAAGTGAAAATATAAACGCTACTGGTATTGCAACTATTATTCCTGAAAAAAATAAGATTTGAAATTCTTTAGAAATGATTTTCTTTATTTCCTCTTCTGTTATTCCTATTTTATATATTTGCCTATACTTATCTTTTTCAATCTCAATTTCAGAATATAATTTTTAATAATAGAACTTAACTTAATATCGTCTTCTATAAGCATAAGTTTGTACATGTACAGCACCTCTTTCACATACCTAAATATAATTAATGTTTTATTATACCATAAAAGTTAACAATTTGAGCCTGCGTCTACTTTATTGACACTTTTTTAGTTAAAACATTTACATTTTTACGTTTTTTGTTGATTTATTAAATAAATTTATTAATTTTTAATTAATTATCAAATAAATTATAGACATGTATTTATTTTTTTTATATAATAAAACTGTAAACAATATTGTATATTAATTAATTTTTTTGCAATTAATATAAATATGAAAAGAGGTTATAAGTTATGAATGTAGCGTTTTTTTTAACTCCTAAAAAACAAGTGGTTTACGCCAAATTAACTTCTACAATAAGACAAATATTCGAAAGAATGAGATATTATAATTGTATGCAAATTATAATTTTAAATAATAAAGGTGAATACGCTGGTGTCATTTCAAAGGATGATTTAATTGCTAAAATTACTGCCTCACCAAAGCTTGAATTTAAAGATTTAAATAAAGTTGGAATATTTGATATAGTTAAACATATGATAAATAAACCTATTGGAATTGACTGTGAAATAGAAGAGGTTGAAAACTCCATGAAAAACAAAAATTTTCTTCCTGTTGTTGATGATAATAACGTATTTATAGGTATAGTAAAAAAAGAGGACATAATAAATTATAAAAATTCATATATCCAATATTCATACTAATTTCTTCTTAAATAATGAAAGTAAAGTCTGCGCTTTAAAAGAATATTGATTTTTAAACAATTTAAAAATCAATATTCTTTTAAAATAAAAACTTATAAAAAGCAGTATATACTGACCTTTTATAAGTTTTGTTGTTTTTTGCCAATTATTAATTATCACATTTAGGATATTTACTTCTATCCCAATTATGGTCTTTTGCCATTTGGCTGTCATTTACATTAAAATAATCATATCTAACATAGCCAATTATATCTGGCACAGAATCATCCCAGGTTGTATCAAGCTCATAATACTTCCCATCTATTTTGACTATATTCCACGCATGACTTTGCCATGTACCATTATTAGCTTCTCCCGATACTACAACACAATTAATTCCGGCCATATTAAGAAGTAATTTAACTGTTTCTGCATATCCTTCGCACACTCCTGTCCCATTTATAAGTATTCCATAAGCATCATAATCATGAGGGGGTGCTGTATTTTTTGAATAGTTATCATAATCAAATTTAGTATTTAACACAACATAATCATGAATTGCCTTTTCTTTTTCTAAATCTGACATAGAAGGTTTAATTAGAACCTTTATAATTTCATAAGCCTTGTAGTAAAGTTTAAAATATTTATCTAAATCATCAACTAAGTAACCATCCACCGTTCTTAAGTTTTTAACATTTTTTAGACAATCTATATTGTCAATAAAATTACCTGTTAAAGTTAAATATTTGAGGCCATTTAATTGAGTCAGTGGTTCTATATTGCTTATACAATTACCTGATAAATCCAAGTACTCTATATTTTGCAAACTACTTAATGAATCTATATTTTGAATTTTGTTATCAGCCACAGATAAATCACTTAATTTGCTCAAATTTTTTATTGGACTTATATTATTTATTTCATTATTATTTAAGTGCAAAGTCCGTAATTCCTTTAAATTATTAAGTTCACTTATATCAACCAATTTATTGTTTTGCAGTGACAAAGCTTTTAAAGAAGCCAAATTCGATAAAGAACCTACACTGCTTACTTGATTTTTATCCAAATAAACCCACTGCAAATTAGTTAATTCTTTTAATGGAGCTATGTCCTTTATATTATTTTCATTTGCAGAAAACTCTTCTAGGTTTATAAGGTTTTCTATACCATCTAAATAAGTTATATTTTTTTCATCTGCTTCTAATGATGTAATTTTCTCTACATCCGTTTTATATATGCTACCATCAGGTTTATTTATAGCATCACGAACAACCTTTTCTAAATTGGCATCCTTAAATGTTACAATTTCAGCTTCATTGCCTTTCTCAATACTAAAATTAACTATGATTGGCTCTTTTATATTATCATCCTTAGAATGAACCTTATTCCCAATAATTAGTTTAAATTTGCTTCCTTTTTTATACCCACCAACTGGTGGTTTTACCACTACTGTTTTATTATCTGTTCCAAAATTTAATGTAGCCTTTACACTATTGCCACTGCTATCTACTACTGTAATTCCCTGTTTTGATAAATTATCAAGAAAAACTTCCTTATTAAAGTGTATTGTCCAGATTTTATTGGCTTGAACTAATTGATTGTCTTTAAATACCGCTGCTTTAACCTTAACCGTAAATATCATTGATAATGTAATTATACTCCCAATTATAATCTTGTTTTTCATTTCAATTTATCCCCTTTCATTATAGATAAACAACTTGGAATTTTAATATTTCAAGTTGTCTATCTATATCACTGCTATAGCCTTATCATATTAAATTTTCTATAAACTAAAAAAGTCCTGCAAATACCATTTATAATATAAAATTTTTTATGTAATTATTGTAAATTAGCTTTAAATGGTGTAATATGTTATTTGAGTAAAACGTTTGCACTTACTTGTGCAATCGATTGCATTAATTTAGGGGGGATTTATTAATGAAAAGAACTACAAAAACAAAACTTTTAAGCTTTGTGACAGTGTTTTTCTTTTTATTCAGCTTAATACCTAATTTAGGTATAACAATAAAAGCTGCTGAAAATGAGAACCTGCCACCAGCCGATTCTGCAGTTACTCTTATAGGGAACTTTTTAAAGACACAGGATATGGGAAATGATTGGGATCCAACAAATTCTGCTTTTGTTATGAAAGAATTTCCAAACGGCTTATATGAATTAACTGTTGACTTCAAAAAAACTGGTAACTTTAATTACAAAATTGCTCTAAATGGAAGCTTAGATGAAAACTACGGTGATAATTTTGAAAAAGGTGGAAAAAATAAAACATTAAATGTTACAAAAGCTGAGAAGGTTACTTTTAAGGCTGACTTTAAAAACAAGACATTATATGACTCAGTAAACAATCCAGATAAGTTTAAAAATACGGCAACTTTAGTTGGAAATTTTGCACAAATTGGTGGAAAAGACTGGGATACAACTGGCAGCAGCTATGATCTTGATTATATCGGAAATGGTTTTTACAAAAAAAGCTTTGCTTTAAAAAAGGGAGATTATGAATATAAAACCGCTTACGATCATAAATGGTCAAATGGAGAAATTACTGACAATATAAAATTTTCTCTAGATAAAGATCAAAATGTAACTTTTGTATGTAATCCTGACTTAAACATATGCACTAACAGCATTTTATCTCCTGAAGTTTCTCTTATAGGTGAAATAAGAAATAAAGGAAATGATAACTGGAACGAAAAACTTCAGGGCTTTGAATTTAGTCCATTGAATAATGATGGTCAATACATTTACAGTACCTTTGTTCCCGAAGGCAGCTATCAATATAAAACCTGTTTAAACTATGCATGGGACAATTCTATACCTGCCGGTGCTACTAATTTATCAATAAAGGTACCTGCTGGTGGAAAATTTGTAGTTTTTATTTGTGATACAAAAAATAAAACTTTATATGATTCAATCAATGATGCTGATAAAGTTTCCGCTGCACTTGGACTTAAAACTATTCCTCAAAAAATAACAAGCCCTGTTATAAATGATAGCGGAACTGTTACATTTTCATATAAAAATGATAGCGCTAAAGAGGTATATCTTGCTGGTGACTTTACAAATTGGGAAAGCAATAAAAAAGCTATGATGAAAGACCAAAATGGAACATGGTCTGTTACTCTAAGACTTGGTGATGATGCAAATTCTTATGAATATAAATTCATTGTAGATGGTAAATCTGTTTTGGATCCACTAAATCCTAATACATCCAAGAATGGTAATTCAACTTTTAACTTTCCAAAATACTCTGGAAGAAAAATTGTAGTACCTGGAAGTATCCAAGTACCTGTTGATGGTTCAAGTTGGGATCCTGCATCTAGCAAAACTACAATGACTTATGTTGGAAATGGCATTTATACATTAACACTTAAAAATATACCTGCCGGAGACTATGAATATAAGGTTGCAGCAAATGGTAACTGGACTGAAAACTATGGAGCAAA
Organism: Clostridium neuense; assembly: GCF_045310695.1. Lineage (NCBI taxonomy): Bacteria > Bacillati > Bacillota > Clostridia > Eubacteriales > Clostridiaceae > Clostridium > Clostridium neuense. The sequence goes on along the minus strand of NZ_JBJIAA010000003.1, from coordinate 42,112 downwards.
TGCAAGAGCTGGTGGAGAAAATATAAAGTTATCTGTTCCTACGGCTGAGGATATCACCTTTTGGTATAACGATGATTCTCACTTAATAGTTGATTCAACTAGTTATAAAAAACTTGATATAAAACTCACCGGAACTGGAATACCTGATAACACTTATCTAAAAGATGATAACCTTACTGGAATTTACTCTGCAAAAATTTCTTTAAAAAAAGGAGATTATACAGATTTAAAATTGGAAATGACCAATAAGAAAGTACAAGTTGGAGAATTAAATGTAGCCTCAGATAGAGTAGTTACTATAAGCTATGATCCAAACACAGATATAGTTTTTAATGATTTATCTGACAAAAAAATAAACACTTCTGCTTTGTACTTTAATTCAAAGCTTGATGATTACAAGTCTCCTTATGGAGCAGTTCCTACAGGCTCAACAGTAACCTTCAGCATAAAAGCTGCTAAAGGTGATTTAACTAATGCCTATCTAATATTGCAAACACCACAAGGAATACAAAAACTTCCAATGAAACAAAATGGCAGCTTTTCAGATGGAAATGATAAATGGACAATAACTTATACGCCTTCTAATATAGAAATGGACAAATATTACTTTATAGTCTCTAATGGTTCGGATGTAAAAGCTTATGGTGATGATGATGGATATTTTGGAGCCGGAGCACCTAATGACCTTGGAAAAGTAAAATTGTACGACATGAATGTATACGATAAAAATTATAAAACTCCTGATTGGTTTAAAAACGCAGTAGTGTATCAAATATTCCCTGATAGATTTTTTAATGGAGATACTTCAAACGATACTGCTCAAAAAACTTCACGTGGAAACACTAATTATGAATTTTACAACGATTGGTATTCAATTCCTGAAGACCCTACATTAGAATTCACAGCAGACGGAAAACCTAACCCTGATTATAAGGGTACAAAAGGTGACGGTCTGTGGTCTAATGAAATGTATGGTGGTGATTTAATTGGAATACAAAAAAAACTTGACTACCTTCAATCCCTTGGAGTAAACGTATTATATCTAAATCCTATAAGCCAATCAGTATCAAACCATAGATATGATACAACAGACTACAAAAATGTAGATCCTATACTTGGCTCAATGGATAACTTTGTATCGCTTGCAAACGAAGCTCATAAAAGAGGAATTCACATAATTCTTGATGGAGTATTTAATCATGTATCAGATGACTCTATTTATTTCGATAGATATGGCAAATATATGGCTAAAGGAAAACCAATAGGTGCATATCAATATTGGTCTAGAGTTTATGATTTAATGAATCTAAAAGGCTTAACTCAAAGTGATGCAGAGAAAAAGGTAACTGATGATTTAGCTTCTCAAGGAATAACAGATTTACATTATAAAGACTGGTTCAAAATAAATAACAAAAAAGTTCCAGCAGCTGCAGGAGATCCTGAACATTATGATTACGATGGCTGGAATGGTAATGATTCAATGCCAGATATTCAAGCTTTAAATGGTTCAGAATATAATGTTACAACCTGGGCAAATGAAATTATTGATGGACCTGATGCTAATTCAACCTACTGGTTAAAACAAGGTTCTGATGGCTGGAGACTTGATGTTGCAAATGAAGTTTCTGATGAAACTTGGAGACATTTTAGACAAGCTGTTAAAAGCGAAGGCGACAATGTAATTATAGGTGAAATTTGGACTGACGCATCAAAATATTTACTTGGAGATATGTATGATTCTGTAATGAATTATAGATTCAGAACACCTGTAATGGATTTTGTTAAAGGTACTAGCGATGACAATACTACTAAATACAGTGCTGTAGATGCTATGAATGAGCTTGAAACTATGAGGGAGCAATATCCTAAAGAGGCATTTGAAGCTATGCTTAACCTTGTAGATTCCCATGATACACAAAGAATAATATCTGCTTTTGACGGAGCTACAAAGGACACAAAAGCCATCGCCAATTATCCTTCTGCTGAAGCTTTAGCAAAGATGAAAATGATACCTCTTATCCAGATGACATATCCAGGTGCTCCATGCATTTACTACGGAGATGAAGCTGGAATGCCTGGTGCAGATGATCCTGATAATCGTCGTGGAATGATATGGGGTAAAGGAAATCAAGAGTTAGTAGAATGGTATGCAACTTTAATTGCTATAAGAAAAAGTAATTCTGTACTAAGAACAGGAGATATAACACCTATAAACGTTCCTTCTGATTACAAAAATGATGTTTTAGCTTATACTCGTGATGCCTTAACTGATCATGCAGTTATTGCTGTAAACAGAAGAACTGATAATATAACCTCAATTACTCTGGATGTACCTACAGTACCAGATGGAGTAAGACTTACAAATGCACTTAATCCTACAGAGCACTACACTGTAACTAATGGTAAGGTTACCGTAAATATTCCTGCACAATCCGGTATAATACTTTTATCCAACTGCAATTTAGCCGGACTTAACTTGTCAAATTTAAAGGATATTTACAATCCAAATTATATCGTTCCTGTTAAAACTACTCCACCAAGCAACAATCCCGGTGGAAATCCCACAACTGGCGGAAATACAACATCGGGTGGAAATACTACTTCACCTATAGCTATTCCAACTTCTAGCAAAACCGGCTCAAATGCATCATCATCTGCTGCCAAAGTTCCTAAAAGTACTTTAGCAGTTCTGCCTAAAACAGGCTCTGCTTTAGATACAGTATTGCTAATTGAAATTGGACTTGTAATCACTTTAAGTGGTACAGTATTATTGTTTATTTATAAAAAGAAAAAGATATAAAATGGTTTTGCCTTGCACACTAATTCACAAGCGTATGTATTTTCTATTTATCATACTAGGGGTTTGCTAACAGATATTCTTCAGATTCAACATTACAATGGACATCCTTGCTGTAAGCTAATTGTTGGCACCAGCCCCCACCATATGTATCGATGTCAATATTTTAGGAACAAAAATCGAATTTTTTATGCGATCTTTCTTGATAACTCCTCACAGTGTTGAGGAGTTATTATACCCTATACTTACACGTATCATTTTTATATTGTACCAAGCTCCTATAGATAAACAATCTGGAAGCTTTAAATTACTAATACCAAATTTATTCCTATAGACTGTAATTTGAAGAAGAGTAGAGAGTAGAATGAATGTGGATTTGCCTTGATCTATAAAGCTTCGTTTAAACCATCCCAAATCAACATTACTTCGCTATGCTCGGAAGGCAATGAATATACACATATACGAGGTTTGGGCTTTGCCCATTATCCTTCTATACCTTAGGCAAGCACTCGCTTAAAATACCACTTAGATTTATAGGATTTATTATTAAAAGTACTTTTATCTTATTCTAGAAGGATAATGGGATTACATCCCAAGCCCCACGTATGTGTATGCAACGAAGCATTATTACTTCGCAATATTTTTAAATTACTATTGAATTAATTTTTAGTGCTACATCCTCTTTTTTATTCAAAATTACCATACAACCAAGCTTCAGAGTTTGATGTAAGTCTATAATTTAACCTTAAAGTGCTTTCATCAGACCATGAGCTATTTGCATATTTTGATAAAACTATAGTTATATGACCCCAAGCATCATTAGCTGGTGAACCAATTTCTGACCTTGGTATTACAAGTTCAATTCCACCTGTACTTGAATCCCATTGTGGTGCTATAACACTTGTAATGTTCTTGTTTTGAACCCACTGTCCGTTGTTTACAGTATACTTTGCATATCCTTTATCTGTATTTTTTCTAGTAAACATATACGCCATATTTCTATTAAGTCCAGTACCGTACTGTGAATTAGTGGTTGTTGATGCTGTCTTCGCAAAATCTTCAGTGTATGCACTAACCTGAAAATTATTTGAAGTTGTATCCGAAGTAAGTGTTCCTGATGCATTATTTACCCTTATATATATATTATTTGCATCATTACTTATATATACTTTTTTAATATCCGTGTCTGAACCATTTTCTGGTGTTCCTAAATAATAAGGCACATATTTATACTGACTCCAATCATCACTTGCCCCATTTGTAACATTGATAGACTTATAGCAACCAGCATTACATTCTGATGGATATACTCTCATATCATTTTGGCCTGAATAAGCCAAACTAGCAAGAATATATGATGCTGCTGTAACTGGCTCTGAAGCCGTACTAACTAAAGGTGCTTCTGTGACATTACTAGTAGCTTCTCCTGTAACCATAAAGCCACTGCCTGTCCTATGCTTAAACCATTCAAGCATGTCATATGCTTTTGTTTTATTTCCACTGTAAGCTTGATATACTGCATCCCACATAGTCATTTGAGGCCATGATGGTGAAGCTTCTAAGGCTTCATTACCTGAAGGACTCCACTGTGAAGTGTAATAGAAAGTATCCCCTGCATACCTTGGCAAACCATACTCATCAACAGCTAAATCTTTTTCCATTTTGTTAATATGGCTAGCCGCTCTTGAAGAATTTACATCTATCAATCCAAGTGCAAATAATATATCTGTTGAAGTATCTTCCATGGTATTTGCTGTGCCATCAGCATTTATACATCTATCATAATAACCACCAGCAGCATTCCAAAGTCCCTTTACTGAACTCGTATCATCCCTATTAATTGCAGTCATTATTGTACTAGCTGCACCGTTAAGATTATCTGCTAAAGTACTGTCACCTTCAGTTGAAGCTACCATAGAAGCACATTTTAAACCTTCTGCATAAGCAGCTTGCGTATAAGTGTAATCTTCAGACTGATTTCCTTCTTCCCATATACTCTTATCAGCTGGTCCAAATCCTGTCGTTTGATCCATATTAGTAGTTATATAAGAAGATGCTTTCTTCATAGAATTATAAATATTATTAAGGAAAGTTTTATCTCCTGTATCTAAGTAATGCTTATATGCGCCAATCAAGAAGAAACCTATGGCATCATTTTCTGGCTCAACAAATTGTGCATTCGTATTATCCCACAAATTAAAACAAGTGTGGAAGCTTCCATCTGCATTCTGCCTAGCTGCTAACCAATTCCAATACTTTGCAGCTTCATCTGTAAAACCTGCTGCATCTAAAGACATTGCTGTCACTGCAGAATCTCTTGACCATATTTTGTAACTATAATTTAAAGGGTTAGTTGTGGCTGGCATTGCACCATCATCTGTTGAAGTTCCTGGTTTTATAGAATTCTTAATCATAACAAGATTTCTTTTATAAACAGAAGTTAAATCACTATCAGCATAGTTAGGTACTTTTTTACTACTAAACCAGTTTGAATAACTTTGTGCAGTATTATTAAACCAATAATCTCCTTGGTTACTTCTAGCAGTATCACAAATATTTTGAACATCATTTAAACTTGAACCCAAAGCTACATAAAAATATGCATTTTGTGTAGTTCCCTTAGGTACTGTTACTTTTTGTGCAAAAGCTGTAGATACATCATTAGCTGTAACACTTGAATTATTGTTTAAAGTACCATTATTGTCAAAGGTATACCATGGTGAACAAGTTGTACTTGGCAAACTTGAATCAGCATCATTAGCTACTTGATAGTAGGATGGTTTAGTAAATGCTCCTAATGCCATATAAGGTTGTCCAGAATTGCTTCTATTTATAATTATAGCATTTCTAGATGAATCATAATTAGAAGAAATACTACCTCCAGATGTATTACTTGGATGAAGCATATCAAGTACACTATAAGTTAAATCCTTATCACCAGTATTTTTTAAAGTATACCTTACTACAACTAAATTTTGGTTTGGCACCATAACATAGTCCTTTGATATTTCCATTCCAGGTAAATTTTTATCATTATACTTTAAATAATTGTTGTGCAATGTACCATTTTCATCATAATATGCTTCAGAATCAAAATTATGAATTTGATCATATTTTACGCTATTTGTTTCATCACGGAAAAATCCATCATAATCCTTAATCTGATTTACACCCCAATTATCAGAATATCTAATTTCAGATAATCTTGGACCGCTCCCACTTGTAGTATCATTATCACTCAATTTACTTGCCTGCCAAATAGCCATCATGTTATTCCAGTTTGACATATATAAACTTCTTACAGAAACATTTTTAGTAGTAACAACAAGATTATCTAAGTTTATAAAACCATCTGAACTGCTATTTACTGCAACTTTAACTACATGGCTACCAGCTGTTAAATTAGTTCCTACATCAGTAGTTTCCCAAGTATCCCAACTTCCCGTGTCCTTAAAGTATGCATTGCTTACAAATTTTCCGTCAACATAAATCTCTCTGATGTTAGTTTTTCCTGTAAAATTAGAATACCTAAATCTTAAAGTATAATCACCCGTTGATGCTACTGATACTGGAAATTCTAAGTAATCACCAACTTCACCAAAGCCATCCACAAAGCCTGTTCCAGTATATCCTGGATGATTATTATCTGTAGTTACATTGTACTTGGTGCTTGTCTCAGCTTCATAAGTAGTCTCTGGATAAACTTGAGCTTTTACCTTGCTTGCATTAAAACATGCCGTGCTAGAGAAAAAGCTAAAAATAAACACTGTGCTAGTTATTGTTGAGGTAATCTTTTTTCTTAATCTGTTCATATATTTTCCTCCCCAATGATTAATATTTATAATAATATAGCATTGTATAGAGCTATTCTAACAACACTATATTAGTATCTAAATCACAACTAGAGTGGTCCAGCTATTGAAATTCATGTATATTCAAATGCCAAGAGGACAAATTTTTATACAAATGAATTTCAAGGTGCTTTACATTTAATAAAACTTAATTAATTGATAAATTATCTAAATTTATAGCATTTTTATCAGATGAGTCATAACAAATACAAATAGTATGAATACCTGATGATAATTTAGCCGTTACTGATGAAGTCCCCCAAGTATCCCAATCTTTCAAATTTGCCATATTTATAGTACCTGCATACGATCCATCTATATACACATGTCTTGTTGCATTTCCTCCTGTACAATTTGCATATTTAAAATTCAACGAATAGTTTCCATCCTGAGGGATATTAGCTTGAAAAGTAACTTCACTTCCTGGATTTACGAAACCATCTACGAATCCACTACCTGTATAGCCAACATGATTTGTATTAGTGGTTACATTTGTTTTTATAGCACCTTCAGCTTCATATGTGTTATTACTTGGTGTAGAAATATTTCTCTTTATATAAATCATATCCCAATATTGAAGACTTGGTACTGTAAATGAAATATAATGTCCAACATTATCTGTTCCTTCTGTATAGTTTAATTGCTGGCTAAGTCCTTCATTGCTGTCTGGTGAAGCTACATATACGCCTGAAATATTGGCAGTATCTGATAGGTAATATTTAACATTCAAATTAGTTTTTAGCTTTGGAGTACTAGTGCTATCTCTCCATTTGCTGTTAGTTTTGCTGGATAAATTAATTAAGTGCAAAATATCATAATCATTTTTCATTCTTGTCATATGCCATATTGTGCCGCTAGTTCCGTCACCTGATACAGCTTCATTATTTATACTTATATATTGATTTCCTCCATCACCGTAAGTTATATCTGTATCAAAAAGTAAATTTTCATATGCTGTTATAAATTTATTGTTTTGTTTCATTGCTTCCCTTAAAGTCGGACTCATAACTTTACTTTTATTTGGATAATATTCACTTGGAAGCATCATAGCACCATCTAATCCTGCTCCCATTTCAATATGTGAAGCACCACTTGCTTGAATTGCTGCATCTGCCAACCTTACAGAATTTTCATCAAATTCGCCTAAGGTTAAGCAATCTAAATTAATTGCCCCCGAATCTTCACTATCATATGATATTTTAACTGTGTGATTTCCTTTAGCTAAATATGTGCTTATAGATGCATCAAATGCGTATTTATCCCATCCGCCTTGAGGTTGACAATTTACTTGTCCAATTTTATTTCCATCTACGTAAACAGTTCTAGTTGCTTTATCTGCATCAGAAGAATATTGAAAATCCAGAGCATAAGTCATATCATTGTCTACACTTATATTAAAAGTAACATTATCTCCAACCTTTGCAAAGTTCTCTAAAAATCCTGTTCCACTATAACCCGGATGATTATTTGCTACATCTGGACCTGAAAAACTTGCATCTTCTGCCTCATACCTTTTTCCTAAGTTTTCATAGTAATTCATATATGCTGCTAGAACTGTTCCTTTTTTATTACTTCTTAATCTTTGAACATAGTTTTTAATATCGTTATAATTACTTGCTTTATCCCATAATTCGCTAAAATTAATATCTCCATTTGCATTATCAGTTACATCATCAACTGCCCATCCTCCTACTGAGCCATTAACCAAATTAAAATCAACATAACTTTTACTAGGATTGTTGCTTTTTAGTTTACTCTTTGCTGCATTTACTAGGCTAGAAAATGAGTTCTGAAGATCATATTTATTTCCATTACTATCATATACATTGTCCATTTCTCCTATCTGGTCCATTTGGATTCCATCAAAACCACCAGTATTTATACAATCCTTATATGCATTAGTGATATAATTTTGCCAGTTTGTATTAGATGGCTGAAAAAACCATATAGAGGTTCCTGTAACAAAAGGATCATTTATCTGACCTAATGTATTGTTATTATATTTATATATACCCCAAGCCGGGCTTACCCCATAGCTTGAATAATTTTCTCTAGCTGCATAAGCCATCATATATGCCATTGCTGTAGAATTTTTACTATGAACTGCATTTATATAATTTTGGATAGTACTCCAAGTAATGTTTCTATTAAATGCATCCTGCCAGCTTGCATCAACATTTACACCATCTGATTTTTTTATTGGATTTTCATGTCTCCACATCCAATCATAGAATTGATAGGAATTTATATAATAATCTTGTGTTAAAGAATTTATTTGCTTATTCACATCATCCTTAGATATAGTATTGTCAAAGTCAGGTATATAACCATACCTTGGGAACTTAGTCCAACTGCTTGATACGTCTATTGCCGATGTTTTAAAATCATTGCTTCCAGTATACACTTTAACCATATATCCCTTATAATCATCCTTTGGCACATTCCAATTCAAAGTAATTGTATTTGATGCTCCATTACCTAGTGCAATAGTCTTACTTGTTGAATATACAATGCTTTCATTACTCATTATATCTATATTTAATTTTCCGCTCCAATCGCTGCCCATTGTATTAGATACATCTATTGAAATAGAGGCCGAATCCCCAGGATTATACCTAGACTTATCCATGTAAACCCTGTTAACAATTTTAGCAGTTCCTTCAGCTTTAGTATCTGTTTTTGTGTAAACGCCAATAAATACAATGCAAAGTAAAAAAATAGTCATTTTAAATATTTTACTTTTTAACATCACTTACACCTCACTATTTTTCATAAATAAATCTTCTTAATTATGAAAATCTATTTTGATTTTTCAGCGATTAATTTTTAAGGCATTAATATAGATAAACTGGAATTTAGCGAGGTGATATTGATTTGGGATATTAAATAAAGCTAATAAATCTAAGACGATAAATCCTAAAATTCTAAGATTTATAAAGCTTTATTTAAACCATCCCAAGTCAACATCACTTCACTTAGCCCGAAAAAGCAAGGAATATTTTTCTCCGATTCTCTACGAAAAATACACCGCTGACGAGATTTTACAATAAAAAGCAATTATAAATTCTTTAAATGATGGATTATAAAGATTTACACCAAAATTCAGTAGGTACGGAGAAATTTTTCCCTTGTATTATACCGTGGGAGTGAAATAACAATGCTGAAGGAACGATTTAAAAAGATTCTAATAAATCTTGGTTCAAAAATTGTAAAATGCTTAGATATTTCAATCTGTCTGAGCGATGGCGAGTAAACATACACGGGGTTTGGGCTTTGCCCATTATCCTTCTATACCTTAGGCAAGCACTCGCTTAAAATACCACTTAGATTTATAGGATTTATTATTAAAAGTACTTTTATCTTATTCTAGAAGGATAATGGGATTACATCCCAAGCCCCACGTATGTGTATGCAACGAAGCATTGTTACTTCACAACTTCCGGTTTAATAGGACAAACTTGTAACTTGCAATTTTGACCTTTCAACTTATCTATCTATAAGCAAATATACTCTAGCTTCATACGGTTTTAAATCAATCTTCTCAATTTCATCACAATTAACATTATAATTTGAAATAAGCACCTCCTTTTTATTGTATTTTATATCCTCAGGCAAAGTAAATTTTGAATTCTTATCACTGAAATTACACATTACAAGCAGTGTTTCATTATTCAATTTTCTTAAATACGCATATATGTTTTTATCATCATCAAGAATAAGTTTATATTTTCCATAAGCTATAATTTCATATTTTTTTCTCAATTCTATAAGTTTTCTGTAATAATTGAACACAGAGTTTTCATCATCTAATTGTGACTTAGCATTTATGGTCTTATAATTTGGGTTAACCCTTATCCACGGTGTTCCTTCAGTAAATCCTGCATTTTCAGAATCATCCCATTGAAATGGAGTTCTAGCATTATCCCTACCTCTTTTATAAATTGCCTCCATCATTTCTTCTTTAGTTTTCTTGCCACTTTCAACATATTCCTTATATGCATTAATGGTTTCTATGTCTCTATAATCGTCTAAGCTGTCAAACTTAACATTCGTCATTCCAAGTTCTTCGCCTTGGTAAACATAAGGTGTCCCTTTCATCATGTGAATGCATGTAGCTAACATCTTAGCTGATTCTTCTCTATATTCTGTGTCATTGCCAAATCTTGAAACTGATCTTGGTTGATCATGATTACTTAGGTACAAGCTGTTCCATCCACCATTTTCAAGTACATCCTGCCATTTTGACATTATATCTTTAAATTCTTTTAAATTAAATTCACTTTTCCCCCATTTTCCATCTGGTCCATCCCCTATTCCTACATGCTCAAATTGAAATATCATGTTAAGTTCGTTTCTATCATTTCCAACGAAATTCAGGGCTTCTTGTGGATCTACTCCTGGTGTTTCTCCAACTGTCATAATGTCGTATTTGCTTAAAACCTCCCTATTCATTTCCTGCAAAAATTTATGCACTCTTTCATTATTTATATTAGGGATATTGGGCATAACTACTTTGGAATCTTTTTCATCATCAATATCTATATCCTTTGCTATTAGACTTATAACATCCATTCTAAAACCGTCTATTCCCTTATCAAGCCACCATTTCATCATATCAAAAACTTCTTTTCTCACTTCAGCATTTTCCCAATTCAAATCAGCTTGTTTTTTAGAAAATAAGTGCAGATAGTACATTTCTGTTGTCTTATCATATTCCCAGGCTGAACCACTAAAAAATGAAATCCAGTCATTAGGTGGCTGTCCGTTTTTACCATTTCTCCAAATATAATAATCCCTATACTTATTATCTTTTGATTTTCTGCTTTCCTTAAACCATTGATGTTCATCAGACGTATGATTTACTACCAAGTCCATTACTATTTTTATATCTCTTTTATGTGCCTCTTTTAAAAGAAGATCAAAATCCTCCATGGTACCAAATTCCTTCATTATAGCTCTGTAATTACTTATGTCATATCCATTATCATCATTAGGTGATTCATAAACTGGTGATAACCATATTATGTTAATTCCTAACCTTTTTAAATAATCAAGTCCTTGAATCACACCTTTTATATCTCCAATTCCATCACCATTACTATCTTTAAAGCTTCTTGGGTAAATTTGGTAAATTACACTTTCTTTCCACCACTTTTTACTCATTATATCAACTCCTTCTATTGTTTTATTGCCCCCTTAGTAACTCCTGATATAATCCATTTTTGCGCAAATGCATATATTACAACTAACGGTAACAATGCAAGAATATATGATGCAAATGCTAAATTATAATTTGTACTAAATTGAGACTGAAATACATACTGAACTAACGGCAAAGTTTGCAATTCAGGTTTTGTTAAAATAACCAATGGCAACATAAAATCATTCCAAGTCCAAAGGCAGGTTGTAATTGCAACTGTAGCATTTATTGGCGTTAACATAGGAAATACTATTCTAAAAAATACTTGCCAGGTTGTTGCTCCATCTATTATTGCTGCTTCTTCAAGAGACATCGGTATGGACTTTATATATGCCACATACAAAAATACATTAAACGGCAGACCAAATACAACATATAAAAATATAATTCCCGCTATATTATCCATATGAAATTGACTTACCTGCTTAACAAGTGGAAGCATTATTATAGGAAATGGCACAAACATTGCACTAACAAAATAATAATATAATAGGTTAAATACTTTTTTATCTCTATTTCTTGCTATAGCATAGGCTACAAATGAATTAGTAATAATGGTAAATATAAGCGTAAATATTGTTATTAATGAACTATTTTTTAAAGCAGTAAAGAAATTTGTCATCCTTATAGCCTTTGGAAAATTCTCAAAATGCAATGCTTTAGGAAAAGATATAGCTGATGGCACCATATCCTTTGGAACCTTTAAGGCTATTACAATGGTGATATATAATGGAAATATTATAGTCACTACTGCAATTACTATAAGCAATATCGTTAAAGGCCAATTTGTTTTGTTTCTTTTCATTGTATCTTCGCCTCCCTCTTTTCAAGGATTCTAAGTTGAAATAAGGATATAGCTACAATAACAAAGAAATATATTACAGCATTAGCAGACTGATATGCAAATTCTCCATTTTGAAATCCTCTTGTATATATAAGAACTGAAATTGACTGAGTTGCTCTTCCTGGTCCCCCTCCTGTCATTGCCATAATCTGGTCAAATACCATAAGGAAATTTTTCATACAAAGAACCATATTTATTGTAAAAAATGGTGCTATTAATGGAAAAGTTATTCCCTTAAACTTTTGCCATGCATTTGCACCATCTATTTCACATGCCTCATATATATCATCATCAACAGTCTGAAGCCCAGCAATATATATTATTGTATTAAAAGCTATCGACTGCCATGCTGTTACAAATACAATACCAAGCCATGCAAGTTTTTCGCTTCCTAATATATTTTGACTTAATGAAGCTATATGAAGGCTCTGTCCAGCACCTGGTAAAATATGAGCAAAAATAAAATTAAATATAAAACCAACTATTAAAACTCCAAGTATATTGGGCAAAAAATACAATGATCTTAATGTACTTTTAAATCTTATTTTCTAATTTAATCCCATTGCTATTGCCAGGCTTAGTACATTAACAATAATTGTTGTTACAATTGCAAATTTAAAGGTAAATCCATATGCATTAAATATGTTATTATCCTTAAATAACCCTATATAATTTTTTAATCCTATGAAATTCCATGTACCATAGCCCTGCCAATTTGTAAAACTATAAAAAATACCTTTAATTAGTGCCATTGTGTGGAAAATAAAAAACAACAAAAATGCTGGTATTATCATTAGATAAAATGTACCCATTCTTTTTACTTTCATTTTCAAAACTCTCACCCCACTTTTATTTTTCATTTAAGCTACAATCAATGCACAATTACAGTTAATTTTTTCCGTTAACGCTATTAAAAGCTTTTAAGTAAACATTTTAACAGGTAACGGAAAAAATATAACTTGATTTCATCTAACGCAAAACAACAATATCCTAAAGCATCTTTATCCTACTCTGTAAGAGTAATAAGCTGCTGCTCAAATAACTTTTATGTTACCTTGTACTATTTTATTGATTATTAGCTTTATCATATTCAGTATCAAGGTCTTTTAAGAATTTTGTTTTATCATTATTATTAAATAAACTTTGTACTACAGTTGCAGCATCTAGTCCAACTGGATAATAGTGATCTGGATATGCTCCTATTTGTCCATTTTTAAAGTATTCCTGAACACCCTTAACACTTTCATCTCCTTGCACAACATCATTTACAGCAGAAAAAGCAAATTGGTCTTTTATATATTTTTGTGCATTTTCTTTTTCAAGCATAAATTTTATAAATTTCTTAGCTTCAGGTACATGTTTTGATTTATTAGATACTGCAAATAATACATCTATACCTGAAATTATCTTATTTTTACTAATATCATTTGAAGCTGGTAATGGGAACATTCCAAGATTTATACTAGAATTAGATTTTTTTATTTCATTTATTGCCCAGTTCCCCTGAAGATACATTGCTGCCTTTCCCTGTGCAAAAGCTGCATTTCCATCATCATAACTTACACCCAATATACCTTTTTCACCATGCTTTGTTAATTCAAGCATTTTATTAACTACTTCACCATGTGTAGCTGCAAAAGTAGTTTTATTGGCTTTTCTGTTTTGAAGAAAGTTATCAGGCTGTAAGTCACTTGCAAAAATATTCCAGAAGCACATTCCTGTCCATGAATCTTTAAGTGTAAAGTAAAAAGGTAATTGTCCAGAAGCTTCAATTTTTTTAATTACAGTCATAAATTCATCCCAAGTCTTAGGGATCTGTAAGTTTAATTTATTAAATATATCTTTATTATATATTACGCCATCAGCATTTGTAGCATATGGTACTCCATATAATTTAGTGTCTTTATTACTTACAAGTTGATTAAGCATATTAATATATGGCTTTTGTACTTCCTTACTAAAACTTTCATTACTTAAATCTTCTAAGGCATTAGCTTTTACAAGATCACTATAAGTAGAATCTCCACCTATACTTAATACATCTGGCATATCATTTTTAGTAAGCCTTGTTTTCAAAACGGTACCAGCTTTAGGTGGATCAGTAAGGGTAATTGTAATATTGGGATTTTTATTTTCAAATTCCTTAATCATGCTTTGAAGTATATTTTTATTTTCAGGTTTATTTGAAAACAACTCTAGTTTTACTTTACTATCGCTTCCTGATGAACTACTACCACAACCAGCTAACAAGGAGCAACTAAGTGTTAATGTTAAAGCAGTTACTAAAAAAGTTTTAATTTTTTTATTCATAAAAAATCCCCCCAAGAATTATAATTATATATTATAAGTTTACGCTAATACCGTTTACGTAAACTTATTTAAGCATTTTAATCATATTTTATAGTAAATTTAATTCAGTTTTACTTAATCGTTTACGTAACTTGCAAAAAAAATATAATATTATATTTTTTTTACTGTAGCCCTTTCTACAATTGTATATGGCATAATTATGCTTTCAACTTCACTTTTAGTAGTTATCCTTTTTAATATCATATTAAAAGCCTTTTGACCCATCTCTGACAATGGTTGAGCCAAAGTTGTAAGCGGTGGTATACACATAGATGCTTCCTTTGTATTGTCGTATCCTATAATAGAAAAATCATCTGGAACTTTAAGTCCATTTTCATAAGCTAGAGATAATGCTGCTACAGCTACAGTATCACAAACAGCAAATATCGCAGTAAACTTATCTTTTTCTTTTAAGAGTTCTCTCATAGCCTTTTGGCCTGTTTCAAAATTAAAATTTGCATATTTGATAATATTTTCATTTATATCAAGTTTATTGTCTATAAGTGCCTGTTTGTATCCATTAATCCTTTGAATCCCTGCAATAGGATCACTTAAAGGTCCTGATAACATTGCTATTTTTTTATGTCCATTTTTAATTAAGTATGACACAGCTGCATAAGAAGCTTGATAGTCATCAACCCTTACATATGGTAATGCACAGCGATAAGATAATGTTGAAACAAGAATACTAGGTATATGTGTTGCTACTATTTTTTTATCAAAATTTTCTTTTGGAGACATACTACAAGCAATTATTCCATCTACTTGACGTTCATATAAAACATTTAAATACTCTGTTGTTCTAATACCAGAATTTCCTGTGTTGCAGATTATAACACTGTAATTATTTCTATGTGCTGCATCTTCTATTCCATCAAGTATTTCCGTATAAAATCCAGTGTCAATTCTAGGCATAAGTACACCTATAGTATGTGTCTTTTTTATTTTTAAATGGGCAGCAACAGCATTTCTTCTATATCCTAATTTATAAACAACATCCATAACTGCCGAGCGTGTTTCCTCTGAATATCCATCTAATCCATTGATTATTCTTGAAACAGTGGCTACAGATACACCCGCTTCTCTTGCTACATCTTTAATTGTTGGTCTGCCATTTTGATTTTCCATAATAACACATTCCTTCTAAACTTCTTATTCTTATGTATTTTACGATTTGAATATAGTAATTGCTAGGCTATTAAGGACAAACCATTTCAATTAATGCTATAAAATTCAACGTAAACGTTTAATGTATTTTTAGTATATCATATATATTAAACCATGTCTAGAATTATTATACACTTTTATTCTTTGAATTTGACTTATAATATTTGTTAAAATCCCTTATTTATGCTATGCTAAATTATTATATAAAAACATACATATTTAGTTTAGGAAGTGAATTAACTTATGAAAAATCCACAAGTAGCTGAAATGGTAAAAAAAATGTCTCCTAAAGAAAAAAGAGCTTATATTTGGGAATATTATAAAATTCACATTTTTGCTGTATTAATAGTAATCGCACTTATAGTATCTTTTATATATTCCATGGTTACAAAACAACAGGAATACTACAATATTACTTACATTGGAAATTACATCAATGAAAAGAATATGTCTGACATGAAAAATAATATTAACAAAACTATATTAAATAACGATAAGAAAAAAATTATTACTCTTGACTCAGCCTTCACTGATAAAGAATCTCTTAGTTCTAATCCTCAAACCTTTGAAAAATTAGCTGCTAAAATTACTGCAAAGGATATAGATATGGCTATTGTAAATAAAAAGTTTTTTCAAAGTTATTTTTCTTCTGGTATATTTTTAAATTTGCAATCGCTCAATGGATTTTCTTCACTTTCAAAAGAAAATTATAAGTTTTTAACTAAAACTAATTCTTCTGGTAATTTAGGTACATACGGAATATATATTGAAGATTCCAATATTTTAAACAAACTGTCTTCTAATAATGATGACAATATATTAGTAGTAATTTCCTCATCCGAAAGAAAAAGCAGGGCACTTAAAATTCTCAAAACACTATTACGCAAATAAATAGGTTGTTGCACTTAGTGCAGCAACCTATTTTTTTACTAATAAAATTCATACAAATTTTATTAGTATTCTTATTAACTTTAAGGAAAGAGATATATTAAAGTTGAAAAATATACTAAGCCAATACCTAATTGTGGTAAATCTTTGGTTGAAACAATAACGTTGCAAGACATTATTGTTTCACTCATTTACTCTTCTTTAAAAATAGGAGTTATCTTTAAATCAAATTCAAATTCTTTTTCCTCTAAACGATATTTGTTAAGAAGTTCTGGTCCACAAGAATTTGAACCTACACCACTCATTTTATAGTCAATATTTACAACAGTTTCCTTTCTCTTATTAAGCTCGTATGGGTGACCAGCCTTCGTTAAATCCTCTGGTGTATAGTGTGCTGCATTGAAGGAGAAATCAGAGGTTCCTGTAAACTTAAGTCCCATACCTAATTTGTTAGATATAACAGCCCATTCTGTTCCGTATCTCGAACCATTTTCTTGAGGCATAAGATAGTTTTCAAACATATCATCTACAGTAAGCAAGTATTTTCCTTTTTTAACACTTCGCTTTTTATCTATATAGCTTTCATGAGGTCCATAGCCAAAATACTCAACTTCCTCAGTACCCTTTGGCATTATAAGCTGCAAACCAAAACGTGGAAGAAATTCAAGTTCTTCTCTAACCTTAGCTTTAACCTTAAGTGATATTTCTCCTGTTCCATTTACAGTCCAAATAGCTTCTCCGTGGAGAATAGGATACATACTATATCCAGCAAGTGAAAAACTCGTAGTAATTTCCACAGAAGTATCTGAACTATTTGTAATTTTAGCATCATACACATGGGTAACTGCTCTTTCATAACCTTCAACTATCCATTTATCCTTTATATTTCTATCATTATCTGTTGGTGCTCTCCATATATTAAACTTTGGCAAACCATCAATCATATCTACATAGTTCTTTGATATTTTTATAAATGCTCCGTCATAAACATCAAATACATGGCAAAAATCAAAACCTTCTATTGTAATTAAATTATCCACCTGCTCTAATTTTATTGAAGAAACACACTTTTTAAAGTTATTCTGAAGCTTTTGAGCCGGTAGTTCAAACTGTTCAAAAGTTATCTCGTACCCTTTTTCAGCCCAGAGGGTATCTTTCTTTTGTATGCAGCTTATTGTAAGGAAAAACCTGCTTTCTAATTTTTCTGGAATGTCAAAGTCTAGTTCATATACCTGAGATTCCTGTGGTTCAACCCCAAGTTCTGAAATTTCTCCCTGCTGAATAGTTTTTCCATCTTTTTCAACCTTCCAGCATAATGCAATGTCTGACAAATCAATAAAATCAAATAAATTAGTAACCTTTATTGTACCTTTTTTTAAATCTTCTGCGTCTACTTTTACAGGTGCTATAACCTTCTTCAATTCAAGAAGACCTGTGTGAGGTTTTCTATCAGGATATACAAGACCATCTAAGCAGAAGTTTCCATCGTTAGGTTTATCTCCAAAATCTCCACCATAAGCATAGAACTCTTCTCCATCAGAGGTTTCTGTTTTTATTCCATGATCACACCATTCCCAAACACAGCCTCCCATTAGCTTTGGATACTTGTATATTACATCCCAATAATCCTTTAAATCTCCCGGACCATTTCCCATGGCATGGCAATATTCACAAAGGAAGAGAGGTTTTTTGTTATCTTCATTTTGCGCATATTTTTCAATATATTCAGTAGAAGCATACATCCTGCTTTCCATATCAAGGCACTCTGTATCTGTGCTGCCCTTATAATTTTCTGCCGCACCTTCATAATGAATTAATCTTGAATTATCCCTAGTTTTTGCCCATTTAGCCATAGCAATATGATTTGCATCATAACCTGACTCGTTTCCCATTGACCATATTATAACAGAAGGATGATTTTTGTCTCTTTCTACTAATCTCTCTGCCCTGTCTAAAAAAGCTTTTTTCCACTGAGAATTCTTTGAAAGCACATGGAAGGAACCATCTTTAAATAGCCCTGCACTGTGCAATCCATGACATTCTAAATCCGCCTCATCTACCACATAAAAACCATATTCATCGCATAAATCTAAAAAACGCGGATCATTTGGATAGTGAGAAGTTCTTATAGTATTAATATTATGACGCTTCATAAGCATAAGATCTTTTTTCATGTGATTTAATGGGATGGACTGTCCTAGTTCCGGATGAGAGTCATGACGGTTTACTCCCTTTAATTTTACAGCCTTTCCATTAACATCAAATACACCATCTAATGCTTCAATCCTTCTAAATCCAATATTAAATAAAATCACCTCATCGCCGCTGTAAACATATAATTTATACAGGTATGGAGCTTCTGCATTCCACAATGTAGGTTCTTCTACTTCCAGCTGTATATTGTCTTTACCATCTATAGTCTTCGTACCTTTAGCGACAACCTTAGCTTCAGCATTCATAAGCTCTATCTTTATATCACAGCTTCCTACAGTTTTTATTTCGCAATTCAATGAAGCCTTACTAAAATCTGCTAACAAATCTTGTTTCGTAAATACATCTACAACGTGAGCCTCTTCTCTAGCAAGTAAATATACATCCCTAAATATCCCTGAAAAACGCCACAAATCTTGATCCTCTAAATAAGTTCCATCACACCATTTTAGAACTAACACTGACATTCTATTTTTTCCACTTATCAAATAGTTTGTAATATCGAACTCAGCAGGCATTCTGCTTCCCTGACTATATCCTACAAATTTTCCATTAACCCAAAGATAAAAACAGGAATTTACACCTTCAAATACTACATATTTTGATTTACCACTCCAGTTTTCGGACACATTAAATTCTCTAACATAAGTTCCAGCTGGATTTTCATTTGGTACATATGGTGGATCACATGGTATTGGATAGTTTAAATTGGTATAATGGCACTGGTCATAGCCGTTTACTTGCCAGCAAGATGGAACTATAATATTATCCCAATCGTTTACACAAGCATTCTCATTATAAAACCCATCTTCTATAAGTTTTACACTTTTATAATATTTAAATTTCCAGCTTCCATTCAAAGTTTGATAATAAGGTGATTCTCCCCTTTTCTTATTAAATGCAGTCTTGGCATCGCCATAGGGTATATAATATGCTCTTGGCTCCAGTCTATTTACATGCATAACGTTTAAATCTTCCCAATATTTCTTCACATTTAACATTTCTATCACCCCTGCAAAATTTTTGATACAAGATGTCAAATTGAAACATAGTAAAGAGTAGGAATTAGATTTACCTTTCGTTTCTCTCAGCTAAATCCTTGAACTTAATAGTGTCAGCTGCACTGGATACTATATTTTACGCCATGCGGAAACATTAAATTTTAGATTCTTCAAAGCACAGGGAAGAAAAATCATACTTCACTCTACTCTCTACTCTGACTTTCAAGTTATCTATATATTTTAACTTTCTTATATTTAAATCCTCTCATAATCCTCTACTTATTAACACCTGTATCTATCTCCATTATACAATTTGCCGCAATGCATTAATATAAACAATTTAACTGAAAACATATACAAAATAACGATTTTTGAATAGACAGTTTAAAATAGCAATGCTATAATGGGCTTAAATATAGTGGGGTGTTATTATGCTTAATATAACTGGATACTATCAAGAAACTTTTGAAGGGATTGAAGACAACAGTGAAGATATTATTGTAAATAGTGTAGGACATCAGAAATTAATCACAAAAAACAAATTTCAAACAATAAGACCAGGTGGACGACGTGATTTTCAAATTCTTTACCTTGCAAATGGACTTGGACACTACAAATTTGAGGATTCTTTTAAGACTGTAAAAGCAGGAACCTTTATTGTGTATTTTCCAAATCACGAACAAAATTATCATTATTTACTTCATGAAAATCCAGAAATATATTGGATTCACTTTACAGGATATAAGGCAGCTTCTTTATTAAAAGATTCTGGCTATTCAAATACTGGTTTTTATACAATAGCAATAAATAATAAATATGATGATTTGTTTAATAAAATAATTCAAGAGATTCAGTTAAAGAGATCCAATTTCCTGCTTTTAACAAAATTATACTTGCAAGAACTTGTTGCCAATATGCACCGTGATACCTCTGAACAAAATACATCACACCATGCTAAAAATGATGTGATTTTTAATGCAATACAATTTTTTCAAAGTAATTATAAGCAGGACATTAATATTGAAAAATTTGCACTAGAAAATAATTTAAGCTACAACTATTTTATAAAAATATTTAAAGATTTTACTCAAATGACTCCTAACCAATATATTATTATGTCCCGCTTATCCAAAGCTAAAAATTTGCTGCTTGATTCTAACTACAATGTATGTGAGATTGCAGCCATGGTTGGATATGATAATCCCTTATATTTCAGCCATATTTTCAAAAAATATACAGGTGATACACCAACCGGCTTCAGAAATACCGCCCGAAATATTCTTCTTTAAATACTCTTTTATGCTTTACGGCTATTAATATAACTGCTGCTGAAAAGTATAAAAGTGCATAGTACATTATAATATCTGTTAATTTAACATTTATAATCCCAATAAGGAAATTAGATAATTGATGTATTATAATTGTAACTAATAAATTTTTATTTAAATTATAAAACACTGTCATTATAATACTAAGCGATATAATTGAAGTCATAAAACATGCAATGTATTTTATCAAGTTTATACCAGTTAGCCCCACTGTGAGCATTATCGGTATATGCCAAAGCCCCCACCAAAGCCCTAATATTAAAGCTGACTTTAAAGGCGAATACTTTTTTTGAAGCTCATTTAGTGCAAAACCTCTCCAGCCTAGCTCCTCTCCCGTAGGTCCTGCAAGTAAATTTTTAAAAAACAGATATACAAACATTCCAAAAGAGGTTACTGAAAATATTGAGCATCCTTCATTGCTTTTAGCTTTCACTATAAAGATAAGACCAATAAATATCATAACTTCAATAATTACAGCTGAAATAATTATTGAGGGCTTAATTTTATCCTTAAATTTATCTTTCACATATTTTACGAAATTTTGTCCTTTATAAATTCTTTTAAATAAAATTGCAAAAGCAAAGGTTGATGACCAAGAAGATATGCACAGCATTATATCAAATACTATTGATGGAAACCCTAAAAGCTTTGCTGCTCCTACAAGTGAAAAAAGTGGCCAAAAAATTATATTACTTAGTATAATAAAACTTACTATTGGCCTTTTCAAAATTTTTTCTGTTAACATAACAAACTCCTTAAAAAAAGTATTTAGCAAATACACTCAATTGCACTTACTAAATACTTATTTTAAACCTATGAGTAAGTCCCAGGTCAATACCTTTTATCTACTATTTTATTGGTACATAAATTTCTAAGAATATACGTTCAAGTCCTTCTTCATATGTGGTAAGTAACGTGTTAACATATACCAATCCTACCGGCTCACATTTTTTCTCCCTGACAACCTTTCTTAAACTCTCTTCTACTTTATCATCAATGTTTTTATGACCATTTAACCATCTTCCATCTTCCATAACAGTGTAAATGCATTTAGAATAAGTAACAATTTTGCCATCAGAATCGTTTTTTGAATCATCTATTTCTTCTGCAACTATATATTTATCATCTTTAATGCCAGTTTGATCAAAGTTTATTACACGCCTCAAATTTGCCAATGTAATTGCCTTTTTTAAATTATTTGTATTTTTCTTCAAGATTTCATCTTCATCATAGGAATTAAAATCCGTTATTTCTCCTTTAATCTCTAAGGGTTTCATTTCTCTTATAGTATACTTGCCCAAATTACTACTATAAGCTTTGCTTTACTTCTCTAAGTCTTTGTAGAATCCTTTTGTACTCTGCATCTAATTCCTCTATATTATCATTTTTACCCGGCATAGAAAGTCTTCCTATAATTTCGGATAATTTGTTCTCCAAAATCATCTTTTCGTTCTTAGCATCAACATTTGTATCCTTAGGCTTATTTATAAATTTCAAGTACTCATCATAATTTCCTCTAAAGGTATTTATTTTATGATTTTTTATAGTAAGTATATCTGTTGCAACCTTTTTTATAAATTTTCTATCATGAGATACAAATAAAACTGTTCCATCATACTCTTTTAAAACCTCTTCTAATGCCTCAATTGAATATAAATCTAGATAATTAGTTGGTTCATCTAATATAAGTATATTGCTTCCTGTAAGAATCATCTTAGCAAAAGAAAGTTTTACTCTCTCCCCTCCACTTAAAACTGAAACTTCTTTATAAACATCTTCTCTTTTAAATAAAAGCCTTGATAAAATAAGCCTTGCAAAAGCTTCATCATAAACAGAAGTTTTCATTACATTGTAGAGAACGGTTTTACTTTCATCTAAAATACTTAAATCCTGACTAAAGTATCCTATCTCAAGTGCCTTTGAAACTTTTATCTTTTCCTTATCATTTAGTATCATCTTTATTAAAGTTGTCTTACCACAACCATTGTCACCCATTAAAGCTACCTTAGTTCCACTAAATATTTCAAATTTAGCATTATCAAATATTGTTCTCTTTCCAAATGCCTTATTAATATTTTCGCCTGAAATAACAACTCTAGAATGTACTTTGTTTAATGCTTCAAAATCAATATTTCCCTTTTCTACCTTCACAACTTTTTCTTTTGTCTCTAAGTGCTCAATTCTTGAATACATAGCCTTCCTTGTCTTATCTAATTTTGCTTTAGATTTTTGATTTCCCATTTTTCTATGAAGTCTAGCCTCAGAATTTCCCATTCTCTTAGGTGCCTTTTTCATTGATGAAGTTCTACCTTCAATTTCAACCGCTGCTTTTTCAAGCCTTTCTTTTTCCTTTACATACTGAGTATATTCAAATTCTTTTCTCTCTCTTTCCATTTTCTTTCGATTTATAAATTGGGAGTAGTTACCGTCATATAATTTAACTTTTCCATTTTCAATTTCAAGTATTTTATTACAAACACTGTCTAAAAGTTCTCTATCATGTGAAACAAGCATTATACTACCATTAAAATTTAATAGCATTCCTTCAAACATTTTTACGGCTGATATATCTAAGTTTGATGTTGGCTCATCTGCAAATAAAATGCCGCTTTCCTTACTAAGTGCTTCTGCTATCTTAAACCTTGTCTTTTCTCCACCGCTTAAATTATTATTGTACTTATTTTGCAAATTAAATTTACTGTATAATTCATTATCCTTAACCTCATAATTAGGTTCTTCAAGCTGGCTTATATAAGAACAACTCCCATAATGTTTTATATAGCCTTCATCTACCTCAAGCTTTCCACAAAGTATACTAAGAAGTGTACTTTTACCTGCTCCATTTACTCCAACTATACCTATTTTGTCTTCACTATAAACCTTTAAATTATCTATTTCTAAAATTAATCTATCTCCAAAATACTTTTTTAAATTACATATTTCTAAATTTAACATAAAAAATTCCTCCCATTTGCTTAGAGAGGAAACTTACATATCATTATAAAATATCTGAAAGCTTTAAATGTTGTTAAAAAATTCCTACAAGTAATTTATAAAGATTAAGAGTATAGAGTACAGTGAAAGATAAATCTACCTTCACTACTACCTCTACTTTGTACTTTGTACTCTAATCCTACTTTAAAATTAAGTGTAAAAAATATTTTATCAATTTAAAACTTTAATATAATTAACTATAATAAACGTAAAGTAACCCTCTCTAGAATATTATTGCATCACAAAAAAACATACTAAAATATAAATTTTTAAATTTTGTGATGTTATTCGTTCTAAAAAAGATTACTTTCGCATCGCTTACATACCTTACCCTTTCAAAATATTATAAACATTATAACTCACTAATTTATATTAAACAAGTAAAATTGTCTAAAACAACACTTTCAATTAATTTTTAAATGGATTATCAATTACTATCTCATCCTCATCGTAAATAATTCGTTTATATGCTCCAGAAACTTTAAACCTTTTTTCTCCTTTCACTTCTGTTGTAACCTTAGTACTTATAGCACCAGTATTAAAATCGGAAATACTCTTAATATTATCTTCTGGAATCTTTCTGATTAAACTCTTATATATTTTTTCATTAGCAGCTTTATCTTTATATTCAACAGTACCATTTTCTATTTGCCCACCACTTCCATTTCCAAATACTATATTCAAATCATCATACGTCCTCTCTTTCTTACTGTACTCTATTGCATATTCAGTTGATTTGCCCTTATCCTTCATTGAAACTATTTTAAACTTATCTCCATTATAATCAAATTCCATTGGAAGTTTATCATTTTTCACTTCGTATGTTTTAGGATTCACAAATTCATAATTAACCCGCGCTCCTATAAGTCTTATTCCTATCTCATTTACTTTTTTATAATATATAGATTCAAAATCTTCTCCCTGCATTGAATTCGACTGTTTTTTTTCTACATTGCTTGTATACTTTTTATCTAATCTTATTGAAAATATAGGCATTACACTTTGTATATCACTACTTGAAGGAGTAAAATCATATTCTATAATTGTTTGAAGTATTCCCTCTTTCAAATCCTTAATTTTTAATGTACCAATATCTAATTTGTAATTCCTATTGATTGGAATTATTCTAGTAGCTTGCATTGGAACATTCATTTTTAAACTCCAGTCTACCTTTGTACTTTTACTACTAACCATAGATTTTATTTTATCTGCTAAACTGTTTGAAGCCTTGTATGAAATTGAGTTAATCTTTATTTTTATAGGGTTATTTTCCATATAGTCCCCCCCGCTTTTATCTACAGATATATTAAAAGCTTTTTCTTTAGAGTTTTCATCTTCTTGTGGAGCGGAATATCCCCAAGCACTAATAAAGTTGTTATTGCCACCTGAAAAATTAACCCTATCTATAGAATACTTCGGATCAGATACATCATAAATAACCTCCATACCAGTGTCATCTGCAACAATTTCCTTTATAGTAAAGGTAACATTTTTATATTTAAAGACCTTATTTATCTTAGTAATATTATTATGCTGACGCGCCAAATCTATTTCCTGCTTATACGGAATACTATCTATATACTTAGCATATGCAAAAGCTGAAGTTGGCAAAATCACTGCACATCCAACTAAGGCTGCTACTGCCCTGTGAAGGTTTTTTCTTCTATTTTTAACATGCTTTCTAAGTTTTCTTTCAACATTGTCCATTAAATCATCCGGAATATTAGTATTCATTTTTAAGACCTCCATTTATACATTTTAAAGCATTTAAACTTCTATATATCTTCGTCTTAACGGTACTTAAAGGCATGTCCATAATATTTGATATTTCCTTTATGGAATAATCCTTAAGATACCTTAACGCAAGTATATCTCTTTCATCTTTTTTCAATTTAGAAAGAAGCCCTTCAATAATAATCCTGTCATCAACAGATCTATAAGAAAATTCATCTCTTATTAATTTTAATTCTTCATCTGAAGATGCTTTTACTTTTTGCTTTATACTTCTTCTACACACATTTATAAGAATAGAAATATACCATGAATAAAATTTTTCTGGATTTCTTAACTGCTTTATCTTATCAAAAGCCTTTATCGCTGCCTCCGATATACAATCCTCAGCATCATATTTATTTTTTGTATAGGTAAAGGAAATCTTATATATAAGCTCTTCTTTTTCTCTTAGAAGCTTCATAAATGATGAAATATTTCCATCCTTGCTTTTTATAACAAGCTCTTTTATATCCATTCGTTACCTTCTTTCAACTGCTGCAGCATCTTTTATTTTACATATGTTAGATGATTAATCAAGATGAAAAGTTTCAAAAATTTAACTTGATTACAAAAATTCATACCTAAAGTTCCGTAGGCACGGAGGAATTTTTTCCTTGTACCACCGTGGGAACGAAGGAACAATGATGAAGGAACAGTTTAAAAAAATCCTAATAAATCTTAGATTTATAGGATTTTTTTAATGCTACGAAGCATTGTTCCTTCGCTAATGTTTTACTAGCTGGTCTAAAGTTTCTATTTTATATCCTTCTTTTTCAAATCTAGTTAAAAGTTCATCCATTATTTCACTATTTGTTTTTGAAACTGCATGCAAAAGAAGCACGGAACCATTATTTGTTTTACTCATTATTTTTTTTATTGCAAACTCATGAGATGGCTGACTATCGGTTTCCCAATCAGCATATGCAAATGTCCAAAATATAGTCTTATATCCTAATTTCTTTGTATTATAAAGTGATAATTCGCTATATTTGCCCATAGGTGGTCTAAAGTACTTAGGCATTTTTTTACCTGTAACCTTAGTATAAGCATCTTCAACATCCGTAAATTCTTTTTTAAATTTATTCTCATCTGTTATTGACGGCATAGATGGATGTCTTGCACTATGGTTACATACTAAATGTCCTTCATTAACCATCCTTTTTACTAGCTCAGGATTTTGGGTTATATATGGCTTAACAACAAAGAAGGCTGCTTTAACATTATGCTTTTTCAACGCATCCAAAATCTTCCCTGTATATCCCTTTTCATATCCTTCATCAAAAGTTAAATATATCACTTTTTTAGATTGATCTCCAATGTAATAGCAGTCATACTTAGGTACAAACTTTGAAGTTTCTTTTGGTGGTCCTGGAGTTACATTTTTTCCAGGATTCATATAATACCATTCATAAGGTCTAGAACTAAGCCCATTATAGTATTTAGAAAAAAATACATTTTTAAGCTGATCCAATACAGGCTCCTTTATATACTCTTTAATGTCTTCTTGTTTATTAACTTCCTTATTCAAAACACTGCTATCAATTTGAGCTTTTACATTATAAAACAAACAATTAATCATCAGCATAAAAGCTATAAAAGCACAAAAAATTTTATTTTTCAACAAATTTCACCTCCATGCTTTTAGTATGTACAATCTGCAAATAATAATTAATATAAATAAAATTAATTTTTTCCATGCCAAAAAGCCATCTAAAGTTTTAATTACCTAAAGACAGCTTTCTATCAAATATTATAATAAATTATTTTTTATTTATTACTATTTGCTACTTCTACATTTACTTTTCTACCATTTAATTTCTTACCGCGGACATTTCTTATTATAACATCTGTAAGTCTTTCTGGAACATCAATAAATGTAAATTTATCAAGTATATCTATATCGCCAATTTCATTTCCTTCTATTCCTGATACTTTATCTATAAACTCAAGGAGTTTCTTAACATTAATTTTGTCTTTTCTTCCTACATTTATAAATAATCTTACGTTTGAGTCAACGCCTATTGAATTTTCGGTATAGTCAAAGCTTATTTCTTTTTCAAAAAGCATTTGCATAAGAGCAGCTGATATATCTACTAAATTATATTCATCATCTAATTTTTCAACAAAAGGAACATATTTCTTAAAATCATTTTTTTCTATATTTTGCTTTATTTTTTCAAGCATGTTATTATATTTTGTTTCAAATATATCATCAACGGTTGGTATATCTTTTCTCTTTATTTTACTCTTTGTAAATTTTTCGATTTGCTTAAGCATTACATACTCTTTAGGTGTTACTAGTGAATATGCTATTCCTTCTTTATTTGCTCTTCCTGTTCTGCCTATTCTGTGAACATAAGATTCAATATCCTGAGGTATATCATAATTTATAACATGTGATATATCATGAACGTCTATTCCTCTAGCAGCAACATCTGTAGCCACAAGAAAATCAAGTGTATTTTCCTTAAACTTTTTAAGTGTATTTATTCTCTGATTTTGGTTCATATCACCATGCATTCCCTCAACATTGTATCCTCTAACCTGCATGGATTCAACAAGTTCATCTACGCCTCTTTTAGTCTTGCAAAATATTATAGTACTTTCAGGTTCATCAGCATCTATAATTCTACATAGAGTTTCAAATTTATCCTTATTCTTTACTTCAAAATAATACTGTTTTATTTTATCAACAGTTAAAGAATTTTTAACTATAGCAATATGCTTTACTTCATTTCTCATATACTTTGAAGCTAATTTCTTTATAGGTGCTGGCATTGTTGCTGAAAAAAGCATTGTTTGTCTGTCATTATTGCTGGATTTTATTATTGATTCTATATCATCTATAAATCCCATATCTAGCATTTCATCTGCTTCATCTAAAACAAGAAACTTAATACTATCAAGTTTTATTGTTCTTCTATTTATATGGTCTTTTATTCTTCCAGGAGTACCAACTATTATGTTAACTCCTCTTTTAATTGATTTTATTTGTCTGTCTATAGACTGACCTCCATAAACAGGTAATATTCTAGTTTTTGCATATCTTGCTAGCCTATTTAATTCATCTGTAATTTGAATTGCAAGTTCTCTTGTTGGCGTTAATATCAATGCATCTATTGCATTTGTTTTTTCCTCATCTGATATCTTACTTATAATAGGTGCACCAAATGCAAGTGTTTTTCCTGTTCCTGTTTGTGCCTGACCTATCATATCATTTCCCTCAAGTACAACTGGAATTGCTTCTGCTTGAATTTGAGAAGGTTCTTCAAATCCCATGTCGTCTATTGCCTTTAATACGCTGTCACTTAAAGCTAAATCATTAAATTTTATATTTTCCATTAAATCTTTCCTTTCTTAAATAATATCAATTATTATTTTTTAATGCCATAGTAGCATAATTACCTAAAATACATAAAAATGGCTGTTGACGAGATCAACAGCCACTAAAAGTTCTCTTTTAATTATTTTCTGAAGGATCTATTTTGCTTTCTTGATTTTCTGCACTCAGGGCATCTTACTGGATCATTTTCAAATCCTTTTTCTTTATAAAATTCCTGTTCTCCTTCAGTGAAAACAAATTCCTTACCACAATCTTTACAAACAATAGTCTTATCAGCCATATTATAAACATCTCCTTTTTTTAATTCTAATCTAATAAATAAAAATTTCATTTTCCATAAAAAAAGGAGAATGTGAATTTCTTATATATTAAATTACCCTATTTATAATATCACACAAATTATCTTAATGCAAGATGCTTTTAAGGCTTAACTCTATTTACTTTTTAGTGAAAACTCATATATTGCAATGCCTGCGGCTATAGTCAAGTTGAGTGAATCTATAGTCTTATGATGAGGTATAAGTACACTCGTTCCATAATTAAGGAAGTCATCACTTAAACCTGTAGCCTCATTTCCAAATACTATTGAAAATGGCTTATCCTTTTCAACTTTTACACTATCAAGAGTTACTGCACCCTTTAACATAAAAGGATATACACTGCGTTGACCATTTTCGTTAATATAATCCTCAAAGCAATCATAATGAGTAAACTTTAACTTAAATATTGCTCCCATAGATGCT
The DNA here is from genome assembly GCF_045310695.1 of Clostridium neuense. NCBI lineage: Bacteria > Bacillati > Bacillota > Clostridia > Eubacteriales > Clostridiaceae > Clostridium > Clostridium neuense. Next base: position 11,623 of record NZ_JBJIAA010000003.1, on the reverse strand, counting down.
CTTATTACCTTTGGATTAAACAAATCTGCGCCGTGGCCTATAACAGCAAGATCATTTATTCCAAATCCAATCATGGTTCTTATAATTGTTCCTATATTACCCATGTTACTCGGGTTAACAAGCACAACATGGCTCTTATTCTTATCAATTTGAGAATTAAACTTTTTGAGAACTCCTATTACGTAACAGTTTTCCTTTGGACTTAATTTATTAAAAAGTTTATCATTTTCCTCTACCTCTATATTCTTGTCATTACATACACTATATATACTATCTTCTGAGGATTTTTTATCATAATTTGAACTCACTAAAACCTTCACTACAGCTTCTGGTTTAAAGTTTATAAGTTCCATAGTTGGAAATGCTCCAAAGGTATAAGAATAATCGAAATCTTTTTTATAACTTTTTAATTTAAAATCCATATCTAAATCTCCTATATCAATGCACAGTTCATAATTCACAGTTCACAACTTGTAAATATTGTAAGCTTTGAATTGTATACTGATTAAATTTCACTTTTTCTTAAACATACTTTTTTATTATAATACTATTTCCCAGTCATTTCAAACATATTATAAACAGAGTAGAGTGATTGTTGACTTTTCTCCACTATCGCTTCTAAAGATCTTAAACTTAATGTGTGCCAAACACTTAAGATAGAGTGCTCAGGACAGCTAATACTATTAAGCTCTAATATTTACCTGAGAGAAACGAAAGGTAAACATTGTACGTTATAGACAATAATATTTTTTCCTTAATTTTACATTTGCTTTTGCTTCTATTTCATAACTTTTACTGGTTTTATAATATGGAATAATGTATACTATTCATATTATGATGTTACTAAAGTACAACTACTGTCAAACTTAAGCTATAGATAGACAACCTGAAAGTTTAAAATAGTCAATGTTATACTTTTACAAGTGCTATTTTGCATACCTTAATCAATTGACAATTGACAGTTGAGTCAGTTTAATTACATATGTTTGAATTAGCTTCATTGGCATAAAGAAAAATATTACTCAAAAGGATACTGCTGAAAAATACATAGGAGATGTTTCTACATATATAAGTAATAATTATAGCAACAATATAAAAGTCCATGATATCGCTAAATATGTAAATATAACAGGAGCCTATCTTTTTAGACTATTTAAAGAATATTTGCATACTTCTCCGCAGCAATTTTTAATAAATTTCAGAATGGAAAAGGCCTGTGAACTTCTTAAAGATTGCAATTTTACTACTGGACAGTTAGCACGTTCTATAGGCTATAGAGATGTGCTTTTATTTTCTAAAATATTCAAAAAAAGCTTTGGTATTTCCCCAAGCGATTATAGGAAACAATTATGAAAGGACAATGCTATTATGAATCTAATAACTCTTAATAATATATCAAAAAGCTATGGTGAAAAAACTATTTTAAATGATATAAACTTTACTATAAATTCTGGAGAAAAAATAGGTCTTATTGGAATAAATGGAACCGGCAAATCAACTCTTTTAAAAATACTCTGCGGTCTCACTGACTACGATTCGGGAAGCATAACAACCTCCAATGAACTTTCAATAAGCTATCTTTCGCAGAATACGGATTTTTATGATGATTCAACAGTTATGGAACAAATTTTCAAAGGTAATTCTAAAGAAATGACAATTTTAAAAGCTTATGAAAAAGCAATTCACGATGCAGCACTTAATCCTAAAGATGAAAAGCTTCAAGGGCTTATTGTTGATTTAACCTCAAAGTTAGATGCTCTAAATTTATGGGATATGGAAAGTGAAGCAAAGACTATACTCACAAAGCTTGGAATAAAAAATTTTGAAGAAAAGATAGGCAATTTATCCGGCGGTCAAAAAAAGAGAATTGCCTTAGCTGCTGCACTTATAACCCCTTCCAATCTTTTAATTTTAGATGAACCTACTAATCATCTTGATAGCGAGACAATTTTATGGCTTGAAAAATATCTAACTCAAAAAAAGGGTGCAGTATTTATGATAACCCATGATAGGTATTTTCTTGATAGAATAATAAACAACATGTTTGAACTTCACAATGGTAAAATATACACCTATACAGGCAATTACAGTGACTTTTTAAGTAAAAAACTCGAAAGAGAAGAGATGGAAAAATCCTCTGAAGACAAAAGGCAAAACCTTTTAAGAAGAGAGCTTGCCTGGATAAGAAGAGGTGCTAAGGCAAGAAGCACAAAGCAAAAAGCAAGAATACAAAGATTTGATGAATTAAATAAAAAAGAATCATTAGCCGTGCAAGATAAAATTGAAATTTCTGCTCAAAGCTCAAGGCTTGGCAAAAAGGTTATAGAGCTAAAAAATATAAGCAAAAGCTTTGGTAGCAAAAAATTAATAGATGATTTTAGCTTTATTTTTTCCAAAAGCGATACTGTTGGAATAGTTGGTCCAAATGGCATAGGAAAATCTACACTTTTAAATATAATAACGGGCAAAATTCTTCCAGACAGCGGAACTGTAGATGCTGGTTCAACCGTTAAAATAGGTTATTTTTCTCAAGAGTCTAAAGACATGGATGAAAATTTAAGAGTAATTGAATATGTACGCGAAGGTGCTGAATTTATAAAAGATGAAAGTGGAGAACTTATAAGTGCTTCTAAAATGCTTGAAAAGTTTTTATTTACAGGAGAAATGCAGTGGACTCCTATTTCAAAACTTTCTGGTGGCGAAAAAAGAAGACTTTATCTTTTAAGAATACTTATGGAGGCTCCTAATGTTCTTATACTAGATGAGCCTACAAATGATCTTGATATTGAAACCCTCACATTACTTGAAGATTATCTTGATGGTTTTTCTGGCAGCGTAATAACTGTTTCTCATGATAGATATTTTCTTGACAAGGTTGTAAATAAACTTATTATTTTCAAAGGTAATGGCAAAATAGAATACAACACTGGTAATTACTCTGAATACCTTGAGAAAGCAGTTTTAACTGAAGAACCTAAGCCAGAAAAAATAAAGCAAAGTAAGCCTAAAGAAGAAAAGTCCAAAAATAATAAGCTTAAATTTTCTTATAAAGAGCAAAGAGAATATGACGAAATAGATGGATTAATTGAAACTGCTGAAAAAGAACTTGCTGAACTTGAAAGTCAAATTAATTCAGCTGGAAGTGATTATGTAGTTTTGCAAGAACTCCTAGCTAAAAAGAAAGAGCAGGAAGAAAAGCTTCAAAACTTGTATGACAGATGGGAATATTTAAACGAATTGGCAGAAAGAATTAAAGATCATAAGTAACAATATTGAAAATCATTAAATATAATCTATCCTAACAAACTCAAATTTAACTCAATGCACAATTAAGAATGATTTACCTTTCGCTTTGCGCGCAATAAGTTTAAGATTTTTCAAAGCATAGCGGAGAAAAATCATCCTTCATTGTCCTTTGTACTTTGTACTCTGCTTTTTAGATTCCAGTTTATCGAGATAAATTTAGCGCTAGGTGATTTCAGCCTTTCAGCTTATCTACTCTATAATTTGAGCTTTATCCTCATCTATCCATATCGCTTGTGTTAAAACATCCCAATTCCCCCCCTCATGCACACCTAAGGTCATCAACTTAAGAACTTTATATATATAAATTAGTGAAAATAGATTTTAAAAAAATTGCTTATAAAGAGATAAAATCCAAGGCAAAACAAAGTAAAAAAAAGAATGTAATACTAATGAATATCATGTTATCAACATTTGAAGATGATTATTTAGCACCAATATATATTATATAAAGTGGAAGTTTATGATATAAAATATAATCATGTTAAAATTGCCCTCAATATCCATACAAAATCATATAAAGGAAGCTATATAAATGTCGAAAAATACGTAAAAGTGCAAAAATAAGAAAAGGACGGGATATCATGAGTAAAAGCATTAGTGGGATAAAAGGTAGGATTTTAATATCTATAGTTTTAATTGTTTTACTGACTGTAGTAAGTATCAGTGGTATAGCAATTTATCAAGTAAATAAAAAGAATTATAATGATTATTTGAGTAATTCTAGAGAACAACTGAAAATAGTTTCTCAATCAATTGAAATTTTCAATGACCAAATAGATAAAAATCTTAATATGCTGGCAACAAATCCCCTGATAATGGCGGTAGATGACAGCATAACAACTTATAAAAACACAACACAAGAAACTCAAATGAAACCTTCTGCTAATGGAGAACTTGAAAAAGCGATATACAAAATATTTGAGCAGTATGGACATAACCATGAAGGTACAAACTATGTATATCTAGGCACTAAGGATGGAAGATATATACAATGGCCCGAAACTACTACATTTGCAGGTTATGATCCTGTAAAAAGACCTTGGTACGTTGATGCTGAAAATAAGAACGGAAAAATCATTAGAACAGCGCCATATATTTTTCAGTCTTCGATGCTTACAAGCAATGCCCGTTCATTTACAGATAAAGATGGAAAGTTTCTTGGAGTAATAGGCCTTGATGTGAAGCAATCTAAAATTAGCGATATGTTAAATCAAATGAAGCTTGGTAAAACAGGGTATTCAATGCTTATACACAATACAGGTGTGATAATGGCAGATGGAAAAAATCCTAAAAATAATTTTAAAAAAGTACAAGAAGTTGGTATTGCTGGCTTGAATAAACTTCTAACTGATCAAGCAAAAACCTTTGAGGTTTCAATTAATGGAGAAAAATATCTTGTAAGTCCATATAAAGTTGAAGGGACGGATTGGATATTAGCATCGCTTATTACTCAAAAGGAGTTAAATTCTGGTGCAAAAGAAATTATGAATATAGTAGTTATTTCGGCTATAGTGATATTAGTGTTAATAAGTATTTTGGCTAATTATTTATCTAGCAGCATAACAAAACCTATTATAGCAGTCACAGGCAGAGTAAAAGATTTTGGTAATTTAGATTTTTCCAAAGATAAACAGTTGAATGAAAAGTACTTAAATAGAAAAGATGAAATAGGAGATATGATAAGGTTTCTTAAAATTATGAGAGAAAACGTGGCTGAATTTATTCGAAAAACTGCAGGTGCAGCAGAGCATATTGCTGCCTCCTCAGAAGAATTAACAGCTACTTCGGAGCAAGCAGCTACTGCTGCAGAGGAAGTAGCCAAAACTATTGAAGAAATTGCAAGAGGATCTAGTGAACAAGCTAAAGATACAGAAATAGCAGCTCATAATGTAGAAGAGTTAGGCAATTTATTAGAACAAGATTTAAATTATACTAAAGAACTTAATGCTGCAGCAATTCAAATTGAAAAACAAAAGGAAGAAGGTTTCCTAATTTTAAAAGAGCTTATTAATAAGACACAGAAAAACAGTGATGCATCAAGCAATGTATATCAGATTATAATGAGTAACAATGAAAATGCAGAAAAAATTGAAAGTGCTAGTGCTATGATTGAAAGCATTGCGGATCAGACAAATCTTTTAGCTTTAAATGCTGCAATTGAAGCTGCAAGAGCAGGAGAAGCAGGTAAAGGTTTTGCCGTTGTTGCGGATGAAATAAGAAAGCTTGCAGAACAATCTAATAACTTTACAAATGACATTAAAACTATAATAAATGAATTAAAGACAAAATCACAAAGTGCAGTTGATTTTATGAAGCAAACAAAAGAGATTGTTACAGAACAAGAAGATAGCGTTGAAGCAACTGAAGGAAAATTTGAGGGAATAGCACAGGCAATTGATGATATAAAAATCATAATCACTAAACTTAATCATTCTACAGGCTTAATGGCAGAGAATAAAAACAAAATTATTGAATTAACGCAAAATTTATCGGCAATATCTGAGGAGAATGCCGCTGGAACAGAGCAGGCATCTGCATCTACGGAAGAACAATCAGCTACAATTGAAGAAATTGCAAGCTCAGGTGAAAAATTAGCTACAATTGCAGAAGAATTAAAAGTATCAATAGATCAGTTTAAAATTTAGCTTTAAAACCTTGGATTTATGTACCTATAATTCCAAGGTTTTTTCATTACACTGCATTTTTATATAATTTTAGATTTATCTGACGTAAGTAAGATAAATCCACCTTCACTGTCCTCTGTCAATTGTACTCTGTACTCTGAGCTGATCACTTGTCACTTTCTCCCCTATCTTCTCATAGTAGTATTTTGCCAGTTCTTCATACACCTTGAGGTTCTTTTTTCCTTCCTCATTTAGCTCGTAAACCCCTCTTGATTTTTTATCAAACCAGCCATAATAATTCTTGTATAAAATAGATACAGTTTTTTTGCAGTCCGTTCCAATTTCTCTGAGCCTTTTAGGGGAAAGCGGTCCAAATTTATCAAGGCAGCAGGCAATTTCAATTGCACTTTCTCTATAAGAAGTTACAAGCTTTTTCCCCCTTGTTCCTCCAACATTTAAATCCTTGTTTCTGCCCTTAATTTCTTTTATAAGACTTGCTCTCTTTTTTTTATTTGCATTAATGCTTTTTATTCTATCAAAAGGTTTGGGCTCTATGACAACTTCAACAAAAGTTTTGCTGCTCTTAAAATTCACAAATATAAGTCCAAGCTCTAATCTCCTTATAAGATGACAAATATCCTTCCATTTTGAATCTGCTTTCATCCTTTTAGGTTTTGGAACAGCTATATAAACTAGTTCTGAAATTTTTTGCCTTTTAACTGCCTGTGACAAGAGTTCTACAGTCAAATTCTTTTTTAGTTCAACTATAATAAGGAAATCATCTTTAATAGCCGTAACATCGCAGTCCTTAACCTCCGCCCTTACTGTATACCCTTGTTTTTCAAAGAAATCGTGAACAGGCTTGTACAAATCTTCTTCTAGTATTTTTTCTTTATCCATCATAACTACACCTCATGATAAAAGTATTATAAATTTCTCTACATTTAATAGTAATTTTATCATAAAGATTTCATAAACCAAAAACAATTTTATTAAAATTATAGTTTACTTAAAAAATCACAATTTTAATACATAATGGTATTATCAATTTCACACTAAGAACCATATACACTAATAAAAGTCAATAATATATTGTACAAGTTTAATTGATTACAAAGATTCATGCTAAAATTCCGTAGGCACGGAGGAATTTTTTCCTTGCACTACCGAGAGAGCGAAGTAACAATGCTGAAGGAACAGTTTAAAAAGATTCTAATAAATCTTGGCAAAAAAATCGTAAAATACTTAGATATTTCAATTGTCTGAGCATCTTTTCAGAGAGTATAAACATATACGAGGCTTGGGCTTTGCCCATTATCCTTCTTGAACTCAAAGCAAGCACTATTTTAAAATATACACCAAGATTTATAGAATTTTTTTAACGCGACGAAGCATTATTACTTCGCAATTTTTATGCTAATCATCGTCTCTAAGTATGTTTACATTTTTTCCACTCATAACTTTATTCATATTCCTAACCGCACACATTTTTCCACACATAGTGCAGGTATCTGGATTTTCTGGTGTTGATTCTTTTCTATATCCTATAGCCTTTTCTGGATCTATTGAGAGTTCAAACGTAGCCTTCCAATCTAATTTTTGTCTTGCCTCTGCCATTTTATTATCCCACTCCCTTGCACCAGGAACATTCTTTGCAATATCAGCGGCATGAGCAGCTATTTTAGAGGCTATAATTCCTTCTTTCATATCATCTAAGTTAGGAAGCCTCAAATGCTCTGCTGGAGTAACATAGCATAGAAAGTCCGCCCCGTTTGCAGCTGCAATTGCTCCTCCTATTGCACTTGTTATATGGTCATACCCTGGAGCTATATCCGTAACAATAGGTCCAAGAACATAGAAAGGTGCTCCATGACATAATCTCTTTTCTATAATCATATTTGATTTTATTTCATTAAGCGCCATATGTCCAGGTCCTTCAATCATAACTTGTACATTTTGCTCCCATGCCCTTTTAGTAAGTTCTCCAAGAGTAATAAGTTCTTTAATCTGGCTTGGATCAGTTGAGTCTTTTATGCATCCGGGCCTGCAAGCATCTCCAAGACTTATAGTAACATCATATTTAGCGCATATTTCAAGAACTTTATCAAAATACTCATAGAATGGATTTTCCTTATTGTTAAGTTCCATCCAGGCATACAAAAGTGAACCACCTCTTGAAACTATATTCATAACTCTGTTATTTCTTTTAAAAACTTCAGCAGTTTCTCTATTTATTCCAGCATGAATAGTCATAAAATCCACACCATCTTGAGCTTGTTTTTCAACTACCCTTAAGAATTCTTCTGCAGTTATATCCTTTAATTCCTTATCATAAAAACCTACTGCATCATATATAGGAACCGTTCCTATCATCGCAGGAGACATTTCTATAAGCTTTTTCCTAAACTCTTCTGTCTTTCCATAAGAACTTAAATCCATAATAGCTTCTGCCTTCATTTGAAGTGCTGTTTTAACCTTTTCAAGTTCCATATCCACATTGGCACAATCTTTAGATATTCCTAGGTTTACATTTATTTTAGTTCTAAGTCCTTCCCCAATACCTTCTGCACTTAAGGAATTGTGATTTTTGTTAGCTGGAATTACAACTTTTCCTTCTGCAATAAGCTTTCTCAATTTTTCAATTTCAATATGTTCTTTTTCAGAGACAACTTTCATCTCCTCTGTAAATATACTTTTTCTTGCAGCATCCATTTGGGTTAAATAATTCATAACATTTCTCCTTATCTAAATTTTATTTTTGGATGCAGACACATTAAAAAAAGCTCACCCAAATTAAGGGCAAGCTTAAAAATTCATAATCTAATAATGCTCTGCTTCCCTACGGTAGTACTAACTACATCAAGTTCTAAGAGTTGGATTTCTCCTCTCAGCCTTTTACATTAAGGCACCTCTAGCAAATTACATTTCTCATTTTACCATCACTTAACACGTTTGTAAACTAACATATACATTTCTAAATATGCCATAACTTTAACAATACACATACGTTACACTTATGTAATATATGTGTCGTTGTTGTATCTAAATACTATTAAGTAATTTAATTGTATTGAAAACATTTATTTACTAGAATATAATATTTATGTTTAATAATTATCTCAATAGAAAGGACTGATTCTTTTGAATTTGCTTGATACTATAGATCAAATCTGCATTGAACATAGGGAAAATGTCTTCGAAATATACAAAAATTCTACTTTAACATATGGTCAGCTAAAAAAATATTCAGATGCACTTGCAAAATACATAATCTCTGAATATGGGGACGATAAATCACCAATAGCTATTTACGGTCATAAAGAACATGAAATGCTAATTTCTTTTTTAGCTTGTAGTAAATCTGGACATGCTTATATTCCTATAGATACTACTTTTCCAAAGGACAGAATAAAAGATATTATTGAAAGCTCTAAACCCACATTATTTATTAATATAGGAAATATTGATATTGATAACTTTAATGGAGAGATTTTGTCCTTAAACACCTTGAATGATATTTTTGTTAAATTTAGCGGAATTGAGCCTGACAAATCATACCGTGTAAAAGAAAATGATGTTTATTATATGATTTATACCTCTGGAAGTACTGGTAAACCTAAAGGTGTTCAAATCACCTACAAAGCTTTAAAAACATTTATTGAATGGTTCATGCCTTATTGCAAAACTAGTGAAGAAGAGAGTGTATTTTTAAATCAAGTATCTTACTCTTTCGATGTATCTGTGATTAGCATATACATTGGACTTCTTCTTAAGAAAACTTTATATGTAATAGATAAAGAAATGACTACAAATTTTAAGGATTTATTTAAAAATTTAGGCATATCAAAAATAGCTATGTGGATATCAACACCTTCATTTGCCGAAATGTGCGTTATTGATAATAGTTTTAATAAAAACTTACTTCCAAAGCTAGAAAAGATGTTTTTTGCTGGTGAAATACTATCAAAAAAATTAGTTTCAACTCTCTATGAAAAGTTTGGAGATATCTCAATAATTAATGGATATGGTCCAACAGAAGCCACTGTTTTAATAACAGCTGCGGAAATCAGTAAGAATATGATTTATGCTGAGGATTCTATTCCAATAGGGTATGGAATGACTAATTCTAAAGTAATGCTAGTAGATGATACTGGCAAAGAAATTAAAGATAACAAAAAAGGTGAAATTTATGTAGTCGGTGACAATGTAAGTATTGGATACTATAACAATGAAGAAATGAACAAAAAGCACTTTTTCACGGTTAAAACTGAAACTGGCCTTAAGCAAGGTTATAAAACTGGTGACCTGGCATACAAGAAAGATAATTTGTTTTACTACTGCGGAAGAAAAGATTTCCAGATCAAATTAAATGGATATAGAATTGAGTTAGAAGATATTGAAAATAATCTAAGAAAATTAGATTACATAAGTAACGCTGTTGCTCTGCCAGTTAAAATTGAAGAAAAAATTTCTTATATAGCAGCCTTCGTTACGCTAAGCAAAGAATTTAATGAAAAGGAGTTTAAAATAGTTATGAAGATAAAAAATGACCTTAATAAATCTTTGCCTCTATATATGGTACCTAGAAAAATTAAAATACTAGATAAATTCCCTATGAATTCAAATTGCAAAATAGATAGAAAATTACTTCAGGAGGATTTAAAATGACCCCTTTTGAACATGGTATATTCTTCTACATTCTTTTTGTTTCATTAATTCCAGCGATAATTATTGGATTATTAGAGAAAAAACTAAAATATTATGGAACCTTTTTAAGCCTATGTATGATGTTGCTATTTATCGGAAGGAATAAAGCAGAACTATTAAGTTTTTTAGGCTTTTACATACTTCAGGTAATCTTAATAAAGCTATATTTCTTGATTAGACAAAAAACAGATAATATTTGGATCATGCGTATATTTGTTTTTTTAAGCATACTTCCTCTTTGTTTAGTCAAGTTTAGTAGATTTTTTACTTCTTCAACCTTAGGTTTTATAGGTATTTCTTACCTTACCTTTAGAACTGTGCAAGTAATAATAGAAACACATGATGGATTAATAAAAGAAATTAAACTTATTGATTTAACTTACTTTATTTTATTTTTCCCAAGCATTAGCTCTGGTCCTATTGATAGAAGTCGACGTTTTGAAAAAGACATAAATAAAACTCTTACAAGAAAAGAATATATAGATTGTATGGGAAATGGTATCTTTAGGATTTTTAAAGGCGTTGCCTATAAGTTTGTTATAGCCAGCTTAATATACACCTATTGGCTTTCAAAAATACCATCTAACTTTAGTATAAATAATATAGTTCAGTGTATGTACGCCTACAGTTTATACCTTTTCTTTGATTTTGCTGGATATAGTTCAATAGCTATTGGTACAGGCTATTTTTTAGGAGTTAAGCTTCCAGAAAACTTTAATATGCCTTTCTTAAGCAAGAACATGAAAGAATTTTGGGATAGATGGCATATGTCATTATCATTTTGGTTTAGAGATTTTATATATACTAGGTTTGTAATGAACGCTATGAAACATAAATGGTTTAAAAGCAGATATACCTCATCGTATTTAGGCTTTATTATAACAATGCTTACTATGGGAATATGGCACGGCAATGTCATCAACTTAAGAAACCTTACAATAAATTGAAGTGATATAAAATTTGATTTAAAAATTACTTTGCTAAAA